>DLXG01000074.1 GCA_003448875.1 Anaerolineaceae bacterium | reverse complement strand
CGTGCTTTCTCCGCAAACCTATTACTACCGGCGGGTATTCGTGGATGCGGTGCGGGCGGTGCAGGCCGGGCGCAGTTTTCCGCTGGTAGATGCCGGCCGGGTGGCTGTTACAGGAGGCAGTCAGGGGGGCGGTATCAGTCTGGCGGCGGCCGGGTTGCTGCCGGATATTAGCGTTTGTATGGCGGATGTCCCGTACCTGTGCCACTATCAGCGGGCGATAGAGATCACCCCTGCCGGGCCGTATCAGGAAATTGCCCAGTTTTGTCAGGTACATCGCCACCGCACCGAGCAGGTTTTCAAGACACTGGCGTATTTTGACAATCTATTCTTTGCGCCGCGTATTCGGGCACGCTGCCTCTTTTCGGTTGCGCTGATGGATGAAATTTGCCCTCCCTCGACGATTTTTGCTGTCTACAATCGTCTGACTGCTCCGAAAGAGATGCGGATTTATACCTACAACCACCATGAAGGCGGCGGCGCGCACCATGATCTTGAAAAGATCCGTTTTCTCTCCGCGGTGCTGGAAAGTGAACACCCGAAAAGCTGAATTTTGAGCGCAAGCGCAGGCTGCTCGTTCCAGCCCGCTGAATTTTGAGAAATGGCATGTTGAAATTTCGTAAAAAAGGTGCAAAACCGCCGCCCTCTCCCAAAAAAACGGTCAACCGGGCAGATTTGACCATCCCGGAACACCTGAATGAGTTGCGTCAACGCTTGCTGCGGGGTCTGGTGGCGATGATTATAGCCGTCTTCATCTGCTTTGCCTTTGGCGAGCGGCTGATTGAAATTCTTGCCTACCCTATTGGCGGTGTGGAGCGGCTAATTTCAATCGAAGTTACCGAAAATGTTTCGGTTTTTATGCGGGTTTCTCTGCTGGGCGGCTTCATTCTGGCTTTTCCTTACTTGCTCTACGAAGCGCTGGCCTACATCCGCCCTGCCTTGGAAGATCACGAGTGGCGTGGTTTGCTGGTGGCTATTCCCTTTGCCACCATCCTGTTTATCAGCGGGGTGTTGTTTGCGTATTTTGTGATGCTGCCGGCGGCCTTGCCCTTTTTAATCAGTTTTATTGGCATTACGACAACCCCCCGTCTGTCCAATTATTTCAGTTTTGTGACCGGTTTACTATTCTGGATTGGGGTGAGTTTTGAAACCCCGCTGGCGGTTTACTTGCTGGCGCGTTTTCGGCTGGTTACGGCCGGAGCGCTGGCGAAACAATGGCGGGTGGCAGTGGTGGTAATAGCGGTGCTGGCCGCTTTCGTCACGCCGACCCCTGACCCGGTCAATATGGGATTGCTGATGATCCCTCTGCTGGTGCTGTATGTGCTGAGCATCGGCATGGCTAAAATCGCAAACCCCGCCAGAGAGGAAAAATAACCCCTTTTTGTGTTAGAATTTTATCCTGAAGGAGAGTGAGTGATGCTTCGAAATTTCAGCGGTTGGGAGTTGATTGTCGTTCTGGTGATTGTCCTGCTTCTGTTCGGGGTTGGCCGAATTTCCAAAATTGCCAAAGAATTAGGCAGCGGCATCCGCGCCTTTCGCGAGGGTTTGAAAGGCGAACAGGAAGAGAGTCAGGACAGGGATAAGACCGACGCAGAGTGAGAGGTAAATTTCTCTCTCAACTTTGCTTTTCGGTGGAGGAACTGGTCTGCTCGCCGGGTGGCTGAGCGGGTAACTTTTCGGATGAAGTATTGCCGCTATTTTGCGGCTCAGCATCCCATGGGATAGAGCGCAGACGCGGATCTAGTTGTTGGAAATTTTCCCCGCTAAGGTCGCTTTCTTTCGGTAATTCTTCAGAAAATTCCCGCAGTGATTGGCGGGTTTTTTCGTTAAATTCCTCCAAACCCGCTTCACGAACCAGAATCGTGGGCATCTCGCGGATTTCACGGGTGGTATCCATAAAAATTTTCCAGAACGGCGAACGGATAATGGCACGCACGCCTTTGCCGATCGTCAGGCCGGCTTTTTTCATCCCGTCCGGCCCTAACAAAATCAGGGCCAGCAGGAAGATGAACAATAATTCGCCAAATCCAACGTTAGAAATTTCCATCGGTGAGAGTTTCCGGGTCAGCGGTTGTCGGTTGGTTGAATTATAAACCCTAATTGGAATGCCGATAAATCAGTCGGATGCTGGTACCGCTGCCCGGCTGGCTTTCGACTTCCAGATCGGCTTTGATGGAAAGAGCCCTCTCGCGCATAATTTCCAGCCCAAAGTGGGTCGGCGGCACATTGTGCTGGTCAAAGCCCCGTCCGTCATCGCGGATGATGAGCCTCAGGCCATTATCATCCTCTTCAAGATTAACCTCAACCCGTTCTGCGCGGGCGTGGCGGGCGATGTTGTTGAGGGCTTCCTGGGCAATGCGGTAAAAGACAATCTGTACATCTGCGGGTTGTTTTGCCACCGGTTGGATGTGGCAGTTGACTTGCAAGCGGGTGCGGCTGGTGAAGGCATCGCACAATTGCTGAATCAACTCAGAAAGATCTGCCTCTAACAAGGCGCCCGGGCGCAGTTCCACCAGCAGCGAGCGCATTTCGGCCAGCGCGCCGCGGCTGAGCAGGCGCAGTTCTTCCAACCGGCGCATCCCTTCCTGCGGATTGCGCTGCCACAGGCGGGGCAATACATCGGCGATCAGGGTGCTGGCAAACAGGGTTTGAGTGACCGCATCATGCAAATCGCGGGCAATCCGGCTGCGTTCGCTGATTTTTGCCAGTTCCTCTGCCTGACGGCGTAAGTTGGCGTTCCCAATTGCAAGGGCTGCCTGATCGGCCAGCGTCAGGGCGGTTTTGTAATCTTCTTCGGGCGGGCTGCCCGGCTGAGAAAAGGCCAAAATCAACCCGCCATCCACGTGATCCCCGCTCGAAAGCGGAATTGCCAGTAAAGCCCCCTGATCACCGGGAAAGATTGCTTTTTCGGGATGTTCCTGTCGGTATTTGTGAATGTCCTCAATCAGGGTGATCTGTCCGTTGAGGGTTTGTTCCACCAGCGCCGCATAGGCTTGCAGATTGGGGGGCAGTTCTCCCGCCATTTCCTGCGGCGACTCACCGGGCGGGTGGTAAAAGATAAGTGCATGGCGGGCGTGCACCAGTTGAAGTGCCTGATGGATGATGTAATCCAGACTTTCTTGTAAGGATTGGTTGGTATTCAGGATGGCAAGGATTTCGCGCAGGCCTTCGGCAACCTGCCGGCGGCGTTCAATTTCGTGGGTGCGTTCCAACACGACCTGTTCCAGAGCGCGTTTCTGACTTTCGACACGGTGCAGGCGCCAGCGGTAACCTGCAAAGACTACCCCCATTACCCCCGCCGCACTGAGCAGAATAAACCAAGCGCGTGTGTAAAAGGGCGGAGTTACGCGGATGTGTACAGCAATACCTTCTTCATTCCAAATGCCGTCATTGTTGGCGGCTTTGACTCGCAGGGTGTAGTCTCCGCCTCTCAGGTTCGTGAAGGAAATAAAATTGCGGTTGCCCAGATAATTCCAATCGCTGTCGAAACCTTCCAGTTTATAAGCAAATTGATTTTTATGGGGCGCAGTAAAGTCGAGGGCGGCAAATTCAAAGCCGATGAAGGCATCCCGATAACTCAGTAAGATGTTTTCGCCATCCGACAGATTCTTGCGCTCAACCTGATTGTAGAGGGAAAAGGAACGGATGATGACCGGGGGTGGAAAAGGGTTATCCCGCACCTGATCCGGATAAAAACTGATCAATCCATTGACGCTGCCGAAGAAGAATTCGCCCTCAGGGGAAACAAAGGCTGCGCCGGCGTTGAACTCGTTGCTGGTCAAGCCGTCACTGACATCATAGTTGCGGAAGCGGCCGCTGGCGGGGTCAAAGCGCGAAAGACCGCGGTTGGTGCTTAACCACAAGTTCCCGTGCGAATCGGGCAGGATGGCGTAAACCGTATCGTTGGCCAATCCGTCTTTCTCACTGAGGACGGTAAAGGTATCGGTACGCCGATTCAGGCGGTTCAAACCGCCGCTCCATGTGCCAAACCAGACGGTATCGTTATCTTGAATGTAGATGCTCATCACGGTGTTGGAAGACAGCGAACCGTTCTGATTCTCCCCGGCGCGGTAATGCCGGATGAATTTTTCGTTCAGCGGATTAAAAACAAAGACGCCATCGTACGTGGCCAGCCACAGGTGGCCGCTTTCGTCCTCGCGGATTGCCCGTACCAGTTGAGCGGAACTGTGCTCGGATGGCAGGCTATAATGCACAAAAGTCTGGCTCTCGGCTTCAAAGCGGTGGAAACCGTAACCGCGCGTGCCTATCCACAGTCGCTTTTGGGAGTCCTCAAAAAAGGTTGTGATGGCATACTGCGATGCCTCATTGCGGTTCTGCGGATCAAGAAGAAAGTGGCTAAATGAATTCGTTTCGGGATCAAACCGATCCAGCCCGGCATTGGCTGTGCCAATCCAGAGCGTACCGGTATGATCGGTAAACAAAGCCCGGATGTCGTTGCTGGCAATACTTTGCGGGTTGTTTGGCAGGTGATAGTAATAGCGCATCCGCCCGGTTTCTCGTTCCAGGCGGTTGAGCCCGCCGGAAAGTGTCCCAATCCATAAAGTCCCATCGGGGGTCTGGCTGATGGCAAAAACGGTGCTGTCGCTGAGGCTGGAAAGATCACCCGGACGCTGGGTGTAGCGCTGGAATTTGTTGGCGAAGGGCGCAAACCGGTTGACACCCCCGCCAAATGTGCCGACCCACATGACCCCGCCCCGATCTTGAAAAAGCGAGATAACCACGTTGTTGTTCAAACTGGCCGGATCATTGCGGTCTTTGCGCAGGTGACTGAATTGGGTGCTGCCCGGCTGCAAGAGGCTGATCCCTTCGCGGGTGGCTACCCATAAAACCCCATGCTCATCCTGCTGAATATCGAATACCTGATTGGAAATCAAAGAAGCCGGGTCATCCGGGTTATTTTGATAGCGCTCGAAACGACCGGCTGCCGAAGTCAGGCGGTTCAGGCCGCCGCGCTCTGTGCCGATCCACAGGTTGCCTTGATCGTCCATGAAGAGGGCTCGGCAGCGGTTATCGCTGAGAGAATTGGGATTGAAGCGGTTATAGCGGTAATGGGTGAAGTAACCGCTGCCCGCATCATAATGGCTCAAGCCGCCGTCTGTGGCCAGCCACCAACCACCTCTCCCATCCGGGACGAGATCATATACATCCCGGCTGAGCAGGCTTTTTGGATCGTTTTCCACGGGCATGAAGTGAAGTACCTCACCATTGGAGGGGTTTAAACGGTTCAAGCCGCCGCCCTGAGTTGCCACCCACAAGATGCCATCTTCATCTTGCTGCATGGCTTCGATCACACTGCCCCATAATCCGTCCTGACCTATTTCAACCAGCGGGTAATGATCGAATTGATTTTCAGCAATGCGATAGCGATCCACCCCGCTAGTTGTGCCTATCCACAGGTCGCCGGCGCGGTCAACATAAAGGCTGGAAATAACGTTCGATTGCAGGCTGTTTGGATTTTGAGGATCGTGTTTGAAAATTTCAAAGCCAAAGCCATCGTAACGGTTCAGGCCCTCTTCCGTGCCAAACCAGATGAAGCCCTGCTGATCCTGAACGATGTCCCGGACAGAGCTTTGGGAGAGTCCGTCTTCAACCGTCAGATGGTCGAAGCGAATCTGGCCGGTGGATGCGTGGGCGGCACTGACCGGCATTGCCAGCGGGAGAATGAATCCCAGCAGGATCAAGACGCGATGAAATAAATGACCTAATTTCAAACTTACACGCTTTCAGTACCTACAAATTGCACAGAGATTATACCGGTTTGCGGGCAGAATTACGCCCGTCAATTGGAGAGGTTTATATGACCGGCAATATCGTTTTAAGTTTTTGATCTAACTGTTCGTATGAAAACCTTATACATAAGAGCGGGGTTTCTTTTCTGAAAAGTTGTATTTCTATAAAATAAAAATGTAGTTGGTTAATGTACCAATTGCTCCTCCTGGGTGAAGCGGTGAAATGGGAAGCCGCGGGTTGGGTTTGGAAGGTTGAGCCGTCCGCTAGTGGACGGCTCAACCCATTTGACAGGCCTCTCCATAAGGATCAGGAAAGGATGATGCGCCCGTCTAAGGCAAGCACGCCGTGCGGGAAGACGCGCAGCGGATTGATTTCCATTTCGGCAATTTGAGGGAAGTCCAGTGCCAGCTGACTGAGGCGCAGGATGACATCCACCACCGCTTGCAGGTCACCGGGTTCTGCTCCGCGGAAACCGCTCAGCAGTTTGCCGGCGTGAGTTTGCTGAATCATTTCCAGCGCATCGCGGCGGCTGAGCGGAGCAACCCGGAAGGATACATCCCCGAACAATTCCACATAAATCCCGCCCAAACCGAACATCATCAGCGGGCCAAAGTTAGGGTCGCGGCGCATACCGATGATCACTTCCTGCCCTTTTTCGGCCATGCGTTCCACCAGCACACCCTCAAGGCGGGCCTGCGGCAGACGGGCGGCTATGCTGCTGAACATATCCTGATAGGCTGTCTCTACTGACTGAGGGTCATTTAAGTTCAGGCGAATACCTCCGACATCGGATTTATGGAGGATATCCGCTGAGATGATTTTAAGCGCAACCGGAAATCCGAGCCGGCGGGCGGCTTCGGCGGCTTGCTGCGGACTGTGAGCCGCCTCCCCGGCTACCAGCGGGATGCCGTAGGCTTCAAACAATGGGCGGGTTTGAGCCTCACCGAGGGCGGTTTGGTCAGCCGCCTGTGCCAGAATTTGGGCAGCGGCGTTGCGGTCAATGCCGTGCAATGGCACGGTTTCATACGGCGGCTGATTCAACCAGCGGGCATATTGCAGCATGGCGCCCAGCACCCGCCCCGGTATTTCTGGAAAAACGTACATGGGGATGCCGTGGCTGTGCAGATGCTGGCGGGCTTTTTCGACACTCCACTCGCCCATAAAACAGGTCAAGACGGGTTTTGTATGAGCGGCGGCAACCTGAACAATCTTTTCAGCAACTTCCAGCGGGTTGACCAGTGCCTGCGGCACCAGAATCACCACCGCAACGTCTACGTTGGGGTCAGCCAGCGCCTGCTGCAGGGCAAATTCATACTCCGGCGGTTCGGCTCCGCCCAGCATATCAATGGGGTTGGAAACCTGAGCAGCAGGGTTGAGCCGACCGCGCAGGGCGGAGCGGGTTTGTTCTTCTAAGTCGGCAATTTGCAGGCCGTGTTCAGCCAGACTATCGGATAAGAGGGCGGCCGGCCCGCCGGCGTTGGTGATGATGGCAACCCGGTTGCCTTGGGGCAGGGGTTGATGGGCCAGCGCCATGGAGATATCGAATAAATCGGTGACGGTTTCGGCCTCAATGACACCGGCTTGTAGAAAAGCGGCGCGGTAGGCAGCGTGGGAACCGGCCAGAGAGCCGGTATGAGAAGAAACCGCCCGCGCCCCGGCACTGGTGCGCCCGGCTTTCAGCAGCACGATTGGTTTATGAGGGGTTGTTTGCCGGGCAACCTGTATGAAACGCTGGCCGTCACGAATCATCTCCACATAAACAGCGATGACGCGGGTGTGTTCATCCTGACGGAGGTATTCAATCACGTCCGTTTCGGTGATGTCGGCTTCGTTGCCGAGGCTGGCAAAATTGGCAAAGCCGATGTACTTGTTGCGGATGTAGTCCACCACGCCGCCGCCAACCGCTCCGGACTGGGAGATAAAGCCAATGCCGCCCTTTTCCGGAACGCCTTGAATGAAAGTGGTATTCAAACCGGAATACAGATCCAATGTGCCGACACAGTTCGGGCCGATCAGGCGCATTTGATAGCGGGCGGCGATCTCCAAAATCTGTTTTTCCAGCGCTGCACCTTCTTCACCAACTTCTTTAAAGCCGCCGGAAATAATAATCACAGCCCGGATGCCGCGCTGGCCGCAGGCCTCCAATGTAGCGGGAATTGCGGGGGCGGGCAGGACGATCACGGCCAGATCCAGCGGGTCGGGTACTGAGGTGATGTCAGGGTAGCATGTCAAGCCGAGGATTTGATCGGCTTTGGGGTTGACCGGCGCAATCTGTCCCTGAAAGCCGTACAGAGTCATGTTGCGAAGGATGCCGTAACTCAGTTTATTGGGGGTAGCCGATGCGCCGATAATGGCAACGCCGCGCGGCGCGAAGAAGGGTGTCAGGCCGTGCTGCATGAGATCCTCCTCATTATATTGGATACCGGGAATGGCTAACTTATTGTAGCCAATTCAGGCTGATTGTGTTAGTGATGAAAATAACCTGTGTCGTTCAGCGCTCCCGAAAAATCAGGACGGTATCGTGAATCTGGATTGAGTCTCCGTCATTGAGCGTGCGCGCCGATAGTACCGGTTGTTGATTGACCAGCACGGCCGTGTCGCTGAACATGACCTCCAGAAAGTAACCTTTGCGGGCCTTGCGAATCCATAACTCGATGTATTCTGCACCCGAAAGCGGAATTTTAACCGGAAAAGAGGGGTCGTTACCAATGCGGAGAATGCCGTCGCCCGGCAGGGGTTTTTCGAGCAGGCTTTCGCCGCTGACGGGAATGAGCAGATGCGGGCGCCGAATGCTGCCGCGCCGTGCGAGGCGTAACGGTCTGGCTGGTGCGCGGCGTGCCAGACCTTTCACCAGCCAGTTGCTCTGGGCAGCAAACGACTGATCTGCTTTGCCCCGCTCAATGGGTTCCCTACCGCTCTGGCTGGGAACGTTCAGGCGGCTGACGAGATGGGACAGGCTCAAATTATGAGGCAGGGGTTTGCCGAAGAGAAGCAGCAGGGAGACCGCCAGCATTCCCGCCGAGAGAGCCAGTAACCCCGTCTGATAGCGATGGATCCAGGCGGCGGTTTTAAGCCAGAAGGAAAATCCCCACACCTGATCCTGCCGGTAAACCGGTTCGATCTCGCGCAGGATTTGATTGAGAAGATAGGTGATATTGGCCAGTTGAATCTCCAGTGACTGGCTGGTACGGTTTAAACCCTGCCATTCAGCCGGCAGAGGATTGAGATGGCTTTCTGCTGCCGAAGGCGGTGTGGAGATGGAGGCAGCGGTGTCAAGCCATCTCTTGCCGCTCAACGTATTGAGGTGACGCATGAGGGTGAGATTGGCGCGGCGGATTTCGTACAACCGGCTCAGCAGAGCCGGAGTTTGGCGGTAGATTTGTTCGACGGCCTGCAACCTGAGCAGGGCATCCTCTTGTTGAAGATGACCCAACCAGGCCGCCAGTTGAGGTGCCGGTGTGGGTTGGTCTAATGTTTTTTGCAAAGAGAGAATGGCGCGGGCGGTGGTGATGAATTGCAGAGGATCCTCAACCGGACTTTCTGCGGTTGCGTTGCCGGCTGTATTCGGAGAGTCGGGGTTTTCATTGCTGTGCCGAAGAATCAGGTCGTTAGCCGTTTGGAGAGCGGTGGGGGGCAGGATAGCCTCTTTGAATTCATCCAGGGTTTCCAGACGGTTTTCAAAATCAGGCTGGCTGGCCAGCAATGCGCCCACGTGTACCGTGACCGGCTCGTAAGGGTTGAGGGACAACAACAGTTCGGCGAGGGGTAGGCAAAGCAGCAGAAATAGAGCGGCTGCCCCAGTAAAAAGCCCGCTGCGCTGCAAGCGCGTTTTGCTCTGCCAGCCTTGGTTCAGGCTGTAGAGGTTGCGAGTCAATAGCCGGAGAATCGGGGGCGAACCGGGTGGATTATGCCTGTTTTTTATCATGGCAAGTGGGCCATTCTTACAGCCGTGATTTCCCCATTCTGTGCTGGATTCCAGACTTTATTGATTAAGTATAGACCAATTTTTATGGAGTAGGGTCTAAAAAGCGGGGTGTATCGGGTGTGATGAATGAACCAAGCGAGAGTGAAAAAATTAATTGACAGGTGGGCGGGGGCGTGATAGAATGTAGCCGTTCTGACCGCCCCCATCGTCTAGCGGCCTAGGACGGAGCCCTCTCAAGGCTCAAACAGGGATTCGAATTCCCTTGGGGGCAC
>DLXG01000193.1 GCA_003448875.1 Anaerolineaceae bacterium | reverse complement strand
GCGCAACCCGCCCGACCATGATTGGGCCAAGAAAAAATATCCACGAGCCATGTTCAACAGGAACGGCGATATGCCTTTGAAAAAGCATACTTCTCAGGGCAGGATTAGCCTGTACACTCATGCGAACTCCTGAATCTTACGGGATTAAACTAGCCCGCAGTATAGCGGAGTTTAACTTCACAAAGATTGCGCCGGCGCAAAAACTAAGCCAACTCTAATCTTCGCCGGCCAGTAAACGCGCCTTCTTCCACGGCGGCAGGTTACTTTCTTCTGCCAGCAGAGACCGTAATTCAAAGATTTGATCGCGCAGCGCGGCTGCCTTCTCAAATTCAAGATCTTTAGCAGCCTGCTTCATTTGTTTTTCCAATTCATTGATTAAACGCTTTAATTCGTTGGCGGGCATCGGCAGGAAGCCGCCCTTTTCACCTGTCCGGTATTCCGCCCGTCCTTCGGCTACCCCGGCCCCGGCTGAAATACGCTCGGTAATGTCGTGAATGGCTTTGACAATCCCGACCGGTTCAATGCCGTGAGCCTGATTGTAAGCCATTTGTTTGGCACGGCGGCGGTTGGTTTCATCAATCGCGGTTTTCATCGAGTCCGTGATCGTGTCGGCATACATGATCACCCGTCCATTCACATGCCGGGCAGCCCGCCCAATCGTCTGGATCAAAGCCGTGGAAGAACGTAAAAATCCCTCTTTGTCCGCATCCAGAATCGCTACCAGAGAAACTTCCGGAAGATCCAGTCCCTCGCGCAGCAGGTTGATTCCGACCACCACATCAAAGACGCCGCGCCGCAAATCGCGCAGAATGCCCACCCGCTCCAGTGTTTCCACCTCTGAATGGAGGTAATGAACTTTGATGCCCAGTTCCATCAGATAATCCGATAAATCTTCCGCCATGCGCTTGGTCAGCGTGGTAACCAGAACCCGCTCGCCTGCCTCAACCCGCTTGCGGATTTCCTTTACCAGATCATCCACCTGCCCGCGGGTTGGGCGCACTTCCACCTCCGGGTCAACCAGCCCTGTCGGACGGATGATCTGCTCCACAACCTGATCGGCCCGTGCCATTTCATAAGGCCCGGGTGTAGCCGAGGTATAAATGGTGTAGCCCATGTGTTCTTCGAACTCATCGAACTTGAGCGGCCGGTTATCCAATGCTGAGGGCAAACGGAAACCAAATTCCACCAGTGTTTCCTTGCGCGAACGGTCGCCGTTATACATGCCGCGGATTTGCGGAATAGTCATGTGTGACTCGTCAATGATCAACAGGTATTCACTGGGCAGGTAGTCAATCAGCGTCCACGGCGGCGAGCCCGGCGGGCGTTGATCCAGATGACGGGAGTAGTTTTCAATCCCTGAACAGTAGCCTGCCTCGCGCAGCATTTCCAGATCGTAACGGGTGCGCTGTTCCAACCGCTGCGCCTCCAGAAATTTATTATTCCGTCGAAAATACGCCAAACGTTCTTCCAATTCGGCTTCAATATTCTGGATGGCAATCTTCAGCCGTTCTTCTCCGGTAATGTAATGTTTGGCAGGAAAGATGACAATCGATTCGGGCTGAGAAAGTAACTCTCCGGTCAGGGAATTGACCACCTGAATGCGCTCTACTTCATCCCCAAAGAAAGCAATGCGGATCACTTTGCGATCCTCGTAAGCCGGAAACACTTCCAGCGTATCACCCCTCACCCGAAACGTTCCCCCGCGCAGTTCCAGATCGTTGCGCTGATACTGGATCTCAACCAGTTGGCGCAGCAGGGCATTCCGACGGTAGATTTTGCCCACCTCGAGTTGAATCTGGCCTTTGCCAAACTCTTCCGGACTGCCCAAACCGTAAATGCAGGACACCGAAGCCACAATAATCACATCCCGGCGGGTCATCAAGGCTGTGGTAGCCGCCAGGCGCAGCCGTTCGATTTCCTCGTTGATCTCGGTTTCTTTTTCAATATAGAGATCATGTTGAGGCACATACGCTTCCGGCTGGTAGTAATCATAATAACTCACAAAATATTCCACTGCATTTTCAGGAAAAAATTCCTTAAACTCAGCGTATAACTGGGCAGCCAGTGTCTTGTTATGAGCCATCACCAGCGCAGGCATTTGTAATTCTTGAATCACATTCGCCATCGAAAAGGTTTTACCCGTGCCGGTTGCACCTAGCAGCACCTGATGGCGGTATCCTTTGCGCACACCTTCAACCAGCTGACGGATGGCCTCCGGCTGATCGCCGGTGGGAATATAGGGTGCTTGCAGCTTGAATTCCATAAAATATTTCCTCTCTGCTCCAGCAAACCGCTCAACGCTTCGATTGTAACACGCTTTGATAAAAAGAACATTATTTCTAAATATTTTCTTTGACCCCGTCGGGTTCAATCCTGCCTTCGCGCAGCACGGCTTGTATAGCGGCAATGGTTTCGAGGACGGCTTCCTGCCAGTGCGGGTCTTCTCTTGAAAATGGCATTCGGTAAGCATTTTTGCCGACCCGTACCATTCCGCCAATCGGCGGCAAATTGCGGGCTTCTACATTTTCCGGCAGTGGAGGAAAGCGAAAGACAATCTGATCATTTTCCACAGCCACAGAGACCAGACCCGCTTCCTGAGCCATCAATTTAACCTTCATTTGATAAAACAGATTGCGAACCATCTCCGGTAAAGCCCCAAAACGGTCTTCAAATTCCAGCGCCAGAGCGTCCAACTCGGCCAAATCTTTAACATCCGCAATCCGGCGGTACAGATTCAAGCGCACCTGCTGATCAGCCACATAGGCAGAAGGAATGCCGCTCGCCAGCGGCAATTCAACCGCCACCGCCATGCTCAATTCGCGCACCTCATCCACCGCCAGTTCGGCCGTTTCCAAACCGCTCACCTGTTTCAACTGGCGAACCGCCTGGGCCAGCAAGCGGGTGTAGAGATGAAAACCCACGCTGGCAATATACCCATGCTGACGTGTGCCCAGCAATTCCCCCGCCCCGCGCATCTCCAGGTCTCGCATGGCGATTGAATACCCCGCCCCCAGTTGCGTGTTTTCGGCAATCACCTCCAGCCGTTCCTGGCCTTCGGGAGTAGGTGGTTTGCGGCGGTGACGGAAGAAGTAAGCATAGGCGCGTTGAGCTCCGCGTCCCACCCGCCCGCGCAACTGGTACAACTGCGCCAGCCCAAAGGTATCACCGCGGTCAACAATCAGCGTATTCGCATTGGGGATGTCCAACCCCGATTCGATGATCGAGGTACACAACAACACGTCAATTTTTCCGCGGGTGAAATCATGCATCACCTGAGCCAGTTCGCCTTCATTCATCTGTCCATGGGCCACCCCAATCCGCGCTTCCGGTACCAGTTTCTGCAAATGGTGTTCCATGGCCCGGATGGTCTGCACACGATTATGCACGAAAAAGACCTGCCCGCCGCGTTCAAGTTCGCGCAATATTGCCTGCCGCACCAGCCGCGGCGAATAAGGGCCAATGTGGGTAATAATCGGCAGACGCTCCGCCGGCGGTGTGTTAATCACCGATATATCGCGTACACCGGTCAACGCCATATAGAGCGTTCGCGGTATCGGCGTCGCCGTCAGGGTCAGAACATCCACTTCGGTGCGCATCTTCTTGAAGTGTTCTTTATGAGTAACCCCAAACCGCTGCTCTTCGTCAATGATCAACAAGCCCAGGTCTTTTAAGGTGACATCCGGTTGCAGCAAACGATGGGTTCCGATCAGGATATCCACCTCGCCCAACGCCGTCCGCAGAATGATCTCGTCCTGTTCGCGCGGAGAACGAAAGCGCGAGAGCATTTCCACCTCTACCGGAAATGCAGCCAGCCTCTGCCGGAAGGTTTCGTAGTGCTGCTGCGCTAAAACGGTGGTCGGCACCAGCATGGCTACCTGTTTACCGTCCATCACCGCTTTGAAGGCAGCCCGCAATGCCACTTCGGTCTTGCCATAACCGACATCGCCGCACAGCAGGCGGTCCATCGGACGCGGGCGCTCCATATCCCGCTTAACCTCGTTGATTGCCTTTAATTGATCTTCCGTTTCCACATACGGAAATGAGGCTTCCAGATCCTGCTGCCACGGCGTATCCGGGCTAAAAGCAAAGCCCTGCGCCACCTGCCGGCGTGAGTAAAGGTCCAGCAGATCCTGCGCCACCTCCAGAACTGCCTCTCGTACCCGCTGACGGGTATTCTGCCACTCGTTCCCGCCCAAGCGGGTAGGGGTGGGAGTTTCACCGCTTGGCCCAATGTAGCGGCTGAGGCGGTCGGCCTGATGCACCGGCACAAACAGTTGATCACCGTCAGCGTATTCGATGCACAGGAATTCACGCTCGACTCCGTCCAGCACGCGCTGAACCAAGCCGATAAACTTACCGATGCCATAATCCACATGCACGACCCACGAACCGGGTTTGAAGTCAGCATAAGACGCCTCCGGGGCTTCGGCAACCGGTCTGGCGCGCGTGCGCGGTTGAGGCCGCTCCCACCCGAAAATTTCACTATCCGTCAGAAGATAGAAGCGTCTTTCTGCTGAAAGGATCAACTGCCAGCCTTCGCTCAGTGAACCTTCTGTGAAATGAGGCTGGTCAGGCGCACAACCCTGCTCACGCCACAGGGCCTTAAGGCGGGAAACCTGCCGGGATACAACCACCGCCGGCTGATTCTGACGACACAGGTCTTGTAGATATTCAAAAAACGGTTTCAGCCTTCCGCCGTATCGCGGCCCGGGTTGAAAACACTCCGCCAGCGGTGAAGGTTCTTCTCCGCTGCTCTGTCCCATATCCAGCCAGAGCAACGAGTTTAATTCATCTATGATTTCTCCCCATGTCAGATAGGGAATGGGGAAATTTTCCGGCAGGATACCTTCCTGAATGCTCTCCCGGCGCAACTTAACGGCTTGTTCTTCAATCTCGTTGGCAACCGACTGCAAGAACAGCAGATCATCCATGACCACCAGCGATTGGGACGGTAAATAGTCCAGTATACTGGCAGGGGCAGGATGAACCAGCGGAAGATAGAATTCATCCGGCGTTTGTCCCTCGCCAAGGTTGAGATGACCGGCGTATCCCGGCAGCACTTCACGGGCAGGTGTAATCAACAGACGTTCAATTTTTTGAACGGTCCGCTGGGTCGCCGGGTCAAAACGGCGCAGTGTATCCAGCTCGTTCCCAAAAAACTCCATGCGCACCGGCAAGTTCTCCGCCGGCACCCAGATATCAAGGATGCCGCCGCGTTGGGCAAATTGGCCCGGTTCTACAACCGTGTCAACCGGCTGATAGCCGATATCCATCCATTGTCGTTGCAAAACTTCGGGAGAGATACTTTGACCGAGTTTGATGATCTTGCTGGATTTCAGAAAATCGCGGCGCGGCAAAGTGCGGGTCATTACTGCCCGCAGCGGTGCAATCACAACCGGGGGTTGAGCCGGACGCGGCGTCCCCAAAAAGTGATAAACCGCCAGCGAGGTTAAACTGTTCAGGCGGTCGCGACGGGTCACTGTTCCCCAGGCCGCCTGTTCGTAAAAGAGGGGGT
>DLXG01000095.1 GCA_003448875.1 Anaerolineaceae bacterium | reverse complement strand
ATGGCGGTGCGCCCGTCAAAGGCAGCCTGCGCCCGTGCGGCTTTGAGGAAGACCAGATCGGCGCGGTGGCCATCCACATTCAAAGATGCCGTTAGTTGAGCAATCGAAAGCAAGTCACGGCTGGTATAACTGACCTGCTCAATCAGGCGGCGCGCCCGCTCAATCTGCCGCGAGAGTTCTTCCTCTTTCGGCAGCCACTGCTGGCGGAATTTTTCGGGGTCGGCTTCAAAAGCCAGGTTGCGTTCCATGATTTGCACCCGCTCCCGCGCGTCGCGGATGCCGTAGATCTCCACCGAGAGGGCAAAACGATCCAGCAATTGCGGACGCAGATCACCCTCTTCGGGGTTCATCGTGCCAACCAGAATAAAGCGCGCCGGGTGACTGAACGAGATGCCCTCGCGCTCGATGATGTTCATGCCCATGGCCGCCGAGTCGAGCAGCACATCTACCACGTGATCATCCAGCAGATTGACCTCATCAATATAAAGCAGCCCGCGGTTGGCCGCCGCCAGCACGCCCGGCTCAAAGGCGCGTTCGCCTTTTTGAATGGCTTTTTCAATGTCCAGCGTACCGACCACGCGGTCTTCGGTGGCGGAGATTGGCAGATTGACAAAGGGAGTGGCGCGGGTGGATACCGGCAGTTCTTCGCCGCGCGCGTGACGCTCGCGGCACTCGGTACACCAGGTTGCCGGCGTATCCGGGTCACAGCCAAAGCGGCAGTCTGCCACCACGCGTACGTGCGGCAGCAAGGCCGCCAGCGCGCGCGCCGCAGTGGATTTGGCCGTGCCGCGCTCGCCGCGAATCAGCACCCCGCCGATGCGCGGGTCAACCGCGTTCAAGACCAATGCGCGCTTCATGCGTTCCTGACCAACGATGGCAGTAAATGGATAGATGACTGGCATGTTTTTATCAATTCCCTTTAGTCTCGAATAGCAGTGATTACACCTCTGCAAGTTTATCACAAGCCATAAGGATAATCAAAGATAAAACTTCAATCGAAAGATTCGACACCCTCAGATTTTTACTTCTAAAACAAAAAGCATCGGCTTTTGATTTGCCGATGCCTTTCGCAAAGAACTATTAATCCTCTAGCCTACCGGAATATCCATTTCCTTCAACCACTGGCGCACGCGCGCATCAATCTGATCGCGTACTTCGCGGAACTTCTGCAAGGTTTCTTCCTCACTGCCCACATAAGCGGCCGGGTCTTCAAACGGCCAGTGCAGCCGTACGCCCATACCCGGGAAAACGGGGCAGTTTTCTTCGGCATTGCTGCAAACCGTAATCAGGTAACCAAAATGCACTTTACCCATAAAGGTATCCAGTGTTTTGGAATAATGCTGGCTGGTATCCACGCCAATTTCTTCCAAGACCTTAATCGTGTAAGGATTTAACCCCTTCGGCTCTAAACCGGCGCTGTACACTTCAAAATGATCGCCGGCGTATTTTCGCAACAACGCTTCGGCCATCTGACTGCGGGCGGAATTGCCGGTACATAAAAATAAGACTCTGGCTTTGCTCATCGTGACCTCTTTTGACGAAAACAGATTTGGGTTTATTCAAAACTTTTTAAGTAGAATAACACAAACCAACACAGGCTTGATTAAGACGCCTCTAACATTGGTTTATCGAACGATTAAGAAACTCACCTCAAGGGCACTGAATCAACCCCTGCGCCCACAAACACCCCCCACAGGCCGGTTGAGTATTGCCAAAACAATCTTCCAGATTCTGCTCTGCCATTTCACAGGAATTGCACACCACACACGGCGAAAAGTCAAAGGTCTGCAGCCGCTGGCGCAGTTCAACATAAGCCGGCTCACACCAGATGTGATCCAGCCTCTGGTCGTTCACATCCCCGACAAAATACGCATGTGACCGGCGTACCTGCTCCCCCAGATAACTTTCATGGCTGTGCAGCAGCGGCAGGCAGGGACTGACTTTGCCATCCCAGCGCACCGAAAGACTGCCCTTTTCAATGAAGGGGCAGCGATTACCCGTGCGCAGCGCATCTAATCCGCTAATTTCCAGCCGGTAGCCATCGCGGATGGCCGCGGCCAGTGCGCTCTGCACATCCGGCGGGAAATCAGCGCGAGGCAGGTTGATCAGCGGTAGCAGGCTGGGTTTTTCTGCTTCAGGATCGTACTGGGCTTGCTCGTATAACGACTCGGCATGCAACTGGCGGGTATGAGCCAGCACATTGCTGATCGAATAATACCTCGCTCCCAATTCACGCCCCAATTCCAGCAGACGCGGCAATTCATGAATGTTGCGGCGCATGGCCACAAAGGCAATTCCCAATTGAGTGGCCGCCCCGTACTCCCTTTTCAACTGATCAAAACGGCGTAAATTGGACAAAATCTGCCCTAAGGCATCTCCAAGGCGCACGTCCATATATCCCTGCGGAGTGGCCCCGTCCAGCGACACCCACAGCACACTCACTCCCAACTTCAACAAAGTCCGGCAGGCATCTTCTCCCAGCAACGTGCCATTGGTGATGATCTCAACCTCCGCGCCGATGGAGCGGGCAGCCGCAACCATCTTAAAAATGCGGGGATGAGCAAGCGGCTCGCCGTACCCGCTAAAGAAGAGCGTTGGAGGGGGGTAAAAGACCTTCACCCCCTGCAACAGCCGTTCGTAGGTTTCCTCGCTCATATAACCGGCCGGTTCATCCCAAACATTGCGGATACAGGTGCGGCAGTGCAGGTTACAGACGTTGGTCGGCTCCACATACACCCGCTCTAAAAAAGTTACCGGGCGGTGAAGAATTAACTGCCGGCCGTTTTCTTCCAGCATGGTCTGCTCGCCGGCCCGTAACCCAAACCGTTCGGCCAGACTGGCCGGGATTTCCAGTTTGCCGTGTTCATCCACCCGCACGCGGTAACGCTTCTGCCCTGTCACCATCTCTCCAAAAAACATTCAAAGGGATGAATAAATTATACGGTTATCGCTCAACCCTTGTCCATTGACATAAAGACGGATAAGATAGATAAAAATCACAAAAAGGGAGATACCATGAAACAGGTAGCATTGGCTCTGGTCGGGTTTGGAAATGTGGGACAGGCTTTTGCCCGCCTGTTACTTGAAAAGGAACAGCAGATTGCCCAGCAGTTCGGGTATCAATTCATTGTCACCGGCATCGTAACCGGCAGGCACGGCAGCGCCATCAGTTCCGGCGGCATCAGTCTGACGCGCGCGCTGGAAGTGATCAGCCGCGGCCAGTCGCTGGACATCCTTTCCGAGATGCCGGCTCCCAAAAACACGCTGGACTTTCTGTTCGCCAGTTCTGCCGAAGCCATGTTGGAAACTTCGCCGGTCAATCACCACACCGGTCAGCCGGCGATTGACCACATCAAAGCCGCCTTGAACAAGGGTATGCACGCCATCACGGCTAACAAAGGCCCGGTGGTACACGCCTATCAGGAATTGATGGACATGGCCGCCGCGCGCGGCAAACGCTTCCTGTTTGAAGCCGCCGTCATGGACGGTGCGCCGATTTTCTCCCTTTTTCGCGGCCCGCTCCCCTGCATCGAAGTACACGGTTTTCAGGGTATTCTCAATTCGTGCACCAATTTCATCCTCGGCCTGATGGAAAACGGCAAAACCTTCGACGAAGCCGTGCGCGAGGCACAGGCCATCGGCATCGCCGAAACCGACCCTTCCGCCGATATTGACGGCTGGGATGCCGCCATCAAAGTGGCGGCCCTCAGCACCGTCGTGCTGGGCATCCCGCTCAAACCCCATCAGGTAGAACGCAGCAGCATTCGCGAGATTACGCCGGAGATGATCGCCGAAGCGCGTCAGGCTGGCGAACGCTGGAAAGTGGTCTGCACCGTCCGGCGTAAAGGAAAAGAATTGCTGGAAGCGTCGGTCAAACCCCAGCGGGTTTCAGCCGGCAGCCCCCTGTTCGCCATCAACGGCACCAGTTCCTACGTTGAATTTCAATCGGACGTACTGCCCGGACTGGGAATCGTAGAAAATAACCCCGGCCCCAACACCACCGCTTATGGTCTGCTGGCCGACCTGATTAACGCACTGCGTGGACAATGAGCGAAGCCTACTGGTTCGGCAGCCTGCGACTGGAAACCCCCGCCGACCTGTCAGATGTGTTAAAAGGTGTGGGCTTTCAGCCCGGCTGGATTGAGGAAATCCATTGGATTGGCAGTACATCAAACTCTAATCAAAATGCGTTGCCGCAGTCGGCTCAATTTGAATGGCTCCACCTGAGCCACCCGCTGCGTTTACTTCACCTGCTTTTGAATGAATTGATCCACGCTCAACACCATACTCTGCTGTGGCTTGAACCAGATCAGCAAGGCCGGTTCACAGCAGTAATTCTGGGAAGCCCGACCACCGTTGGACGATACAATGCACCTCCCCAATACCGCCTGCTGCCGTTACCCTCTGCAACCGGCAAGTGGGATGAAATGCTTGTTTTCTGGCAGACTTATCTACTCCAGCAGGAAGAATCCCCATCTTCGCCGGGCTGGGTTGTACATCCGACCGATGCCAATGCAGCCGTACAGGCTGTCTTTCCCCAATCTCAGCGGGTCATCCCGCCGCCTTCAACGAGCCTCATTACGAGCCTGGCAGCCGGTTTAGAAGCCAGCCGCTCCGTTTCGGCTTCAGCGGGGTTATGGATAGATGAGAACCCGCCTCATCTGGCCATTTTCATAGAAAGAAGATGAGATTGAAACAAATTTTTCTGGCTTTGGGAAGCAACTTAGGCGACCGCCTGCATAACCTGCAACAAGCAATTTTCGGCCTGCCGCCGGAAGTGTTGCCGTTACGTGCTTCACAGGTATATGAAACCCCCCCATGGGGATATGAAGATCAACCGCGCTTTTTGAACATGGCCATTGAAGCCGCCACCGCTTTGCCGCCTCTGGAATTATTGAATTATTTGAAGGATCGAGAAAAGCAAATGGGGCGGCGTGAAAGCGTCCGCTACGGTCCGCGCCTGATTGACATGGATATCTTGTTTTATGAAGATCAGATCTTCAACGAAGAACAGCTGCAAATCCCCCATCCGCGCTTGCACGAACGTTCCTTCGTCCTGCTTCCTCTGAACGACCTCATCCCCGAGTTTCAACATCCATTGCTCAAGAAGAGTATCACGGCCCTGCTGAAAACCACTGACTTGATGGGGATCATTCCCCAACCTCTGCCGAGTGGTTTCCAATTGCTGCCTTATGATGGCTGGTACAGTCTGCCGGCCGACCTGCGCCGTGCACTGGAAAACTCCGACCGGGCGGCGGCAGTGTTCTATGCCCTGCCGTCCTCTCACCGCAAGCGCTGGCTCAACCATGTTCAGGAAGCACACCGGGCCGAAACCCGCCAGCAGCGCATCGAAAAGATGGTCGAAACCCTGTCAACCGTTCAATGATCTGACACATTACTGCCGGGAGTTACAGCCGCATGAAAAGCCTGCCTTTTGGTAGCCGAACTTTTATCATGGGTATTCTTAATGTTACGCCGGATAGTTTTTCGGGTGACGGCCTGCTCAACACGACTGACCTGCTGCAAGCCGCCCGTCAGCAGGCCCTTGAATTTGTGGCCGCCGGGGCTGATATTCTGGACATTGGCGGCGAAAGCACCCGTCCGGGCTCGCAACCCGTCAGCGCAGATGAGGAAATAAGCCGGGTTTTGCCGGTGATCGAGATGCTCGCCGGCCTTGATCTGGATGTAATCCTCTCGGTGGACACGTACAAATCCGAAGTGGCCGAGGCGGCCCTGCTGGCTGGCGTGGATTGGATCAATGATGTGTGGGCTTTGCGTGCCGATCCGCGCATGGCGGACGTAGCCGCCCGTTTCAACGCCGGTCTGATCTTGATGCACAACCGCAGCAGGCCTTCCAATGCTCAATTAGAAGAACGTCTGGGTGGTCGTTATGTGGGAATGCACTACGACAACCTGCTTGAAGACATCCAGCGGGAACTTATGGAAAGCGTCACCACAGCCCGCCGGGCCGGGGTAGCCGATGAAAATCTCATCCTTGACCCCGGTATTGGCTTCGGCAAAACCGTTGAGCAGAATCTGGAAATTCTGCGCCGGCTGGACGAATTCAAAAAACTGGGCTTCCCCCTGTTGCTGGGTGTTTCGCGCAAATCCTTCATCGGCTACACCCTCAACCTGCCGCCGGATCAGCGCCTTGAAGGAACGCTGGCGGCCTGCGTGATTGGTATTCAGCGCGGGGCGGACATTCTGCGCGTGCACGATGTTGAACCCGTTGCCCGTGCCGCCCGCATGGCCGATGCTATTTTACGGTGAACGACCTGTCCGCCCCCTGCGACCGGAGCAAGGGGCGGACTGTTCCAAAATCAATTTTTAGGGATAAGTATTGTTCCAGAACCAGTTGTAGGCGTAGAAACCCTGCGGACTATCCATGCGGATGGCGATTCGCTGGCTGCCCTTCAAACTTTCCGGAATATCGAAGGTAGCCTCAAAACTGCCGCCGCTGCCGGTTTCTTTCGTGCCGACCACCACACCATTGACGCCTTTGGTGCCGTAAGCGCCCATGCGGACGGTAAAGGTCTGGTCGGCCGGGAAGTTCTTGGCGCTGATGGTCACCTTGCCGTCACGCACCACGGCTTTGATGCTGAAAGTGGGGATTCCGCTGTAGCCGGGGGTTGGGGTCGTGCCGGGCGGGGGAGTGGTGCCAGTGCCGGTGCTGTTGTAGAACCAGTTGTAGGCAAAGTAACCGCCGCTGGCCTCTAACCGAATGGCAATGCGATCCTTGCCTTTCAAGCCATCCGGGATTTTGAAAGTGGCTTCCAGCTTTCCGCCGCTGCCCGAGTCAAGGCTGCCGACCACCGTACCGTTGACGCCCTTGGTGCCATATTCGCCCATCCGCACCGTGAACGTTTTCCCGGCCGGGAAGTTGTTGGTTCTGACCTTTACTTCATTGTCTTTGGTGACCGAGACGATATCCACGGTGGGTATGCCGCTATAGGGTTTGGATGGCGTGCCGGTATCTGCCCCGGCCGGATCGTTGGTAAACCAGTTGTAGGCAAAATACCCCTGCGGGCTCTCAATCCGAATGGCAATCAATTTAAGACCCTTCAAAGAAGCAGGAATATCAAAGGTCAGTTTTTTGCTGCCGCCGCTTTCGGAATTGAAAGTGCCGACCACCTCACCGCCAACCCCCTTCGTGCCGATTTTGTTCATGCGCACCGTAAAGGTCTGGTTGGGGGGCAGGTTCTTGATCTGAATGGTTACCGATTGATCCTTCTTGACTTCCGAGATGTCAAAGGTCGGATAACCGGAGTAGGCTTGAGCCGTTGTCAAGGGCAGTGCCAGTGCCAGCACACTGATGACCAGCAGCGTGATCATCCGGCGCAATACAGTCCAGCCTGATTTAAGAGCAATTGTTTGGTTCATGGTTCGATCCCTCCTGGATCAAAAAAAGTGACAAAATCAGTATAGCAAAAGGTGCTACACGAAACAATAGGGTTAAAAATTAGGACGATAAACGCCCTGAAAAGTTCCAGAATTTACCAGATTTGTGAGAGGAACTTTCAAAATCAGGAAACGTTAATGGGTTTCCCCCTTAAAAACAACTGCCAGTGCTCCCAAATTCGCCGCCATTGGCGATCTATTTTCACTCCCCTGCCAGACGTGTCCGAGCGTTGCTACAGCGAAGTATGGCATATCTTCCGCTGCCTGATGAATAGTACCGACCAGTTTTGCCGATTGGGTGCGGAACAGTTCAAACCAGCCCTCGTCCACCAGGATCATCGCCAAAGCCGGCGACTCATTTTCTCCCAGTTCTCTGGCAGTCCGAATAGCCGTTTTGATGGATTCCAGACAGGCAGCAGGATCTCCCACCATTAAACTCACAGTGGAACCTTCCGGCACAGCCACATTCATCTGCAATGAACCATCTTCTTCCACCGCTAATGGCGCTGCCACAACCGATTCCGGCTGTCCGCTTTCCCGGAAAGCCAGCGGGAAGAGGCGCAGCAAGTCCCGGAAAGGCGGCTTCCTCCATTCAGCCGGGCTGTAACCGAGAATGGTGCTGATTTGATCGGCTGCCGGCCGGCCGTCCAGCTGAATCAAGCGGTTTTCGCGGCTGGCTGTGGCATGAAAGTAAACCCCGCTGTCCTTCCAGCCATGGGCAGCAGCCATTCCCACCCGAATACCCGCACCTAACCACAGTGCCGAAAGCGCACCCTCGGCGCAATAGGTTTCTCCCAGCAGACAATGCGATCCTCGCGGAAAACCCGCCCCGGAGAGAAACCCTCCCACTCCCATGGGCAGCTCATTAAAGTAGGAAATAAGTGTGCTGATTTCACCTTTCACCCCATCGGCAGCCAGCAATACCGAATGCCAGTGGCGGTTGGTTTTGGCATGTTCCAAACGCGCGTTCAATTCCATGGCACTGCCCAGCGGGTCAAGTGCGTAATGGCCGATCCAGGTGGTATCCAGCGAGAAAGAACCCCCCAGAAGAACCACTACCATTTTTTGAAAAGCCCCGCCAGCCACGATGTTTGAAGTGGTCGCACCCCATAAGGGAATATCCCCCAACAATCCACTTAAAACCTGCCTGACTTCGAGCGGCTCATAAAGATTGGAGAAGAACACCAGAGCCGCTTTGGGGCTGGCTGAACGGAGTTCTTTGAGGGCCTGCTGAGCGGCCTGCTGGGCGGCTTCCCGTCCGTTGATCTCGTTGCTGTACCCCACTGCACCGATCAGACTCATGCCCGCCTCCCCTGCACAAAATCTATCCTACTGCTCCGCTACCGGTATGGTAAAGTGGAAAGTTGTACCACGGCGGTACTCACTCTCGAACCAGATTTGCCCGCCCTGCATTTCCACCAGACTGCGGGTAATGTTCAACCCCAATCCGCTGCCCGGTACCTCGCGGGCTTTGGGGTCTTCGGAGCGGAAAAATTTTTGGAAAATCTTGGGTTGATCCTCCGGCGCAATCCCCAAGCCGGTATCCTGCACCCAGACATGCACCACTTCCGCCGGCCCTTGTTCGTCCCACTCGTTTTTTGAACGCAGGGCGCCCACCGTGATTTTGCCGCCCGGCTCGGTGTACTTGTGAGCGTTGCTCACCAGATTGACCAGCACCTGCACCAGACGGGTACGGTCGGCCCAGACCGGCGGTAAGTCGGCCGGCAGGTTTATGGTAAGGGTCTGATGCTTTTCTTCGATCTGCCGGCGGGTAGAGCGTTCGACCTCTTGCAACGCCTCCAATAAGTGAATGGGCGCAAACTCCAGGCGCAGCCGGCCGGCTTCGATCTTGGACAGGTCGTTCAAATCGGACACGAGTGTATTCATCCGATCAATGTTGGAACGAATGACGGCCAGGAAATTAGCCTGAGCATCGTTGACCGGCCCGACGGCTTTGGCAGCCAGCAATTCGGTGTAGCCCTTGATGGAGGTCATCGGGTTTTTCAATTCATGCGCCACAAATGATACAAACTCGCTCTTGGCCACATTGGCGGACTGGACGGCACTGTACAATTGGGCGTTGGCAATCGCAATGGCAGCATGATCGCCCAAGCGCTGCAAAAATTCCAGTGTATCCTCGTCACACACTTCGGGCTGGCGGCTTTCCAGCAGCAGCAGACCAATTACACTTTGCTCACGCTGAATTGGAATGAGCACCTGACTGGCGGCTTCGGCAAACAGGGCCGGCAAATCCCCGGCCGGATACAGGCGAAGGGCGCGCCGCAGTTCGATCATCCGTCCCAACCCGATCCGATCAGCCGGGATCAAATCATTCTCAAAGACACTCAATTCATCCCCGTAGCCTTGAGAAGCAACCACCCGCACCCCTTCCGGCAGCACCACCCCTACCAGCCCGGCATCCGCCCGGGATTGACGCATCGCCCATTCCAGCGTAATCGTCATGGCGCGGCTCACGTCCAGACTGGTGTTTAATTCACGGTCAATCCGCTGTAATACCGAGAGTTCCTCCACTTTGGCAGCCAATGCCTGATCGGTGAGCGTGTACAGGCGGGCGTTTTCAATGGCCACGGCAGCCTGCGAGGCAAACGCAATCAAAAGTTCCTGATCATCGAGGTTGAAATTGGAACCATCCTTGCGGTTAACAACTTCAATCACTCCCAGCACGTTGTCTTTGACGATCAGCGGCACAACCAGCAGCGAGCGGGTAACAAAACCGGTCATCTTATCCGGTTTGGAAAACCAGTCTTTGGAAGAGCGCACATCGTTAACGATCAGCGGCTGTCGGGTCTGGTAAGAACGCCCCACCACCCCTTTATCGGCGGGCATGCGCTGGCCTTCCAGTTCATGGGCCACCGGCCCCAGCACCACCCTGAAAACCAGTTCGTTGGTATGCTCATCCAGCATCAGCAGACTGCCGGCTTCACAATTCAAAATCTCCACCGCGCTTTGCAGAATATTTTTGAGCAGGCGTTCCGGGTCAAGTGTAGAGGTCAACTGACGGGTCACTTCGTTGAGGGTCTTCAACTGGCGGGCGCGCCGTTCGCTTTCTGCCAGCAGGCGCACTTTAAAGATACCGCCGGCAGCCTGATCGGCAAGCGCCTGCAAGATGCGCAGCTGCTCACCGGAATAGCGCTGGGCAGGGTCGCGCCTTCCAAGGCAGATGATTCCGATTGGCTCGGCACCCGCGTTTAAGGGCGCGGCCATCCACGCATACACCGCCTCGGTCAGCGGCAGCAAACCGCGCTGGCGCGCTTCTCGGCCATAATCATCGGTGATGCTGCCGCGCCCGCTGGCGGCTACTTCACTCTCAAGGCTTGGCTCAGCCGGCAGATACACATTTTCCTGCTCGGTGACCCGTTCTTCCCCGTCTATGAAAAAGACCTGAATCAGCCCATCCCCCTGCGGCGATTTTAGAATCAGGCGAAATTGATCGGCCGGGATCAACTGCGTAATTTGTGCATAAATCAGTTCAAAAATATCATCCAGATTGATGGTGACGTTGACGCCTTGCGCTACGCGGGTGAGAATGTTCATCTCGCGTACGCTGTTTTCCATCTCGCTCACCATTTGAGCGCGATCCAGCGCCAGGGCTGCCTCACGGCATAAGTGGTTGATTTCATCCAGCATTGAGGGGGTTAATGTGGGCTGGTCTTGCTCTTGCAATGCCAGCCAGCCCAGCAAACGCTGGTTGCCGGGCAGCGGGAAGAACCAGCCCGCCCCGAGCAGGCTCAAGCGGGTTCGTTCACTGCGCAGTTCCTCAGTCAGTGCAGGGTTCGTTTCATCCAGCCGCAGAAAACCTGTGGTGGTGTTCAGCTTCTGCACCAGCGGGCTGGACGGCTGAAAGACCAGATCACTGGTTTTTTGACCGTTTTCATCTTCGGCTGCCTGATACACATCGCTGACCAGATCATATAAAAACAGGTGCGCTCTCTGGATTCCGAACCTCTCCCGCAATTCGCGGCGCAGGCGGGTCATAATCTCACGCCGGTCAAGCGTATCCAGCAGGCTCACCGCTTGGCCAGTCTCTGTCTTTTTGATCAAACCCGCCGGTGAATTGCCTTTCAGGGACGAAAATACCTCTTCCAAGCGGTTACGCAGCGGGAAGAAGGCCAGCGCCATCACAAAAAACAGCAGCCCGCTTAACCATGGGGAACTCCAACCCAGTGCATTTTGAAACACCAGCGCAAGACCGCTCACCAGCAGGGCGTATCCACCTGCCAGCAGCAGACCGGTCAACACCAGCACGGCTGCCCGGTTTTTTAACCCTCTGCGCGCCGGTTGAACCATGCGCCCGTTAATGGAAACAGATTCTGAAGATGAATGTGCGGAGGATTGGCTCATTGGAGTATCGAATGGATTTTGATGACGACGAAAATAAACTCACGAAGATTTTTTTCGCTTGCGGATACTGCCGGCGTTCAATTCCAGCGGCACTTGCTGACGGCTGAGCATCTTCAACAGCACTCTCACCCGCTCGCTGCCCGGCAGTTTGTGGTCAAAGATGGCCTCGTAGCCGCTGAACGGACCGTGTTCGATGATGACCTCGTCGCCCGGCTGCAAACCGTCCAGATTCTCCCCGCCCGCCAGATTAATTTCCTGCACGCGCCGCCGAATGGCGTGAATCAGGCTGTCCGGCACGATGGCCGGTTCGCCGCCGAAGGAAACCAGCCCTCTGGCGTGCGGCATCCATTGAAAAGTGGACAGACCGGCTGTTTCCAGATCCACATGCACAAACAGGTAACCGGGAAAGTAAGGCCGCACCTTGCGGGCGCGCGGGTTGACCGGGTTGACCCGCAGGCGCGGGTAAAACACCTCAAAACCGCTTTCTTGCAGATGACTGGCAAGGACGGTTTCCTTATGCGGGTGGCTTTGGAGGGCATACCAGTAGGCGGACATTCATCATCCTCTCTGGTAGATATTATACCTGTTTCACCAGTTAGAGATGCTTTCCTGCCCCGCTTTACAATTTTATCAACCGCCGCAGCCCGGCTCACCCGGCCCCGGATGAACCGCCCCCGCTGCCGCCCGCCCCACCACCTCCGCCG
>DLXG01000284.1 GCA_003448875.1 Anaerolineaceae bacterium | reverse complement strand
GAAAGGGATCAACCTTGATGGAAACAGGATCAAAGATTTCTTAAGACGCCTGTTGCCCTAACTTTTTCTGGAGGTCAAGAACCAATCATTCAAACCCAATCAAGACAGGTTAAGCGGAGGAACACAAAATGGATCTTTACAGTAATCAAGCAGAATCTTTTGCCCGCATCAAAGTAATCGGTGTGGGCGGCGGTGGCTGCAACGCAGTCAACCGCATGATCGAAGAAGGCCTGAGCGGCATCGAATTCATCACGGTCAACACGGATGCCCAGGCTCTATTGCTCTCCAAGGCACCAACCCGCGTACGGATTGGCGACAAGTCTACCCGCGGTTTGGGAGCCGGCGGCAACCCCGAAGTGGGGCGCAAAGCGGCTGAGGAGTCCGCTGAAGAGCTGTACGAAGTACTCAAAGGCTCGGACATGGTGTTCGTGACTGCGGGGCTCGGCGGAGGAACCGGCACCGGCGCGGCACCCATTGTAGCCCAGATTGCCAAAGAGGTTGGCGCTCTTACCATTGGCGTGGTCACCCGGCCCTTTACCTTTGAGGGCATGCGCCGCCAGCAGGCCGCTGAAGCCGGCATCGCCAAACTCAAAGAACATGCCGACACCCTCATCGTCATACCCAATGACCGTTTGCTGCAAATTGTGGACAAACGGGTAACCTTGCAGGAAGCCTTCCGTACAGCGGATGATGTGCTGCGGCAGGGTATTCAGGGTATTTCCGAACTCATCACCGTGCCGGGGTTGATCAACCTTGACTTTGCGGACGTACGAGCGATTATGTCTGAGGGCGGCGCCGCTTTGATGGCAGTTGGGCATGCCAGTGGCGAAGACCGCGCCCGGATTGCGGCGGAAATGGCCATTTCCAGCCAGCTGCTGGACATCACCATTGACGGTGCGCGTGGCATCTTGTTCAACGTGACCGGCGGAAACAGCCTGACCTTGTTCGAGGTCAATCAGGCTGCGGCGATCATTAAGGAAACCGCTCATCCAGATGTCAACCTGATCTTTGGTGCAGTGGTGGATCCGAATATGGGTGACGAGATCCGCATCACGGTCATTGCCACCGGTTTTGACCGCCCCAGCGTCCGTTCCCCTTTAGTGGAACCGCGCCCCGCTCCGAAGAAGGAAGAAACCGCTTCCTTCCCGGCGAGCAGCCCCGCACCAAAGGCTGAGCGGCAAGCGCCTACCACCTCGCCGACCGAATTCCAGCCGCATGTGATCAACACCAACGATCTGGATATTCCGGCCTTTTTGCGAAACCGCAACACGCAACGCTGAACCGTTCATCCAAGGTGCTCGGAGAGCCAATGCTCTTCGTTTGTTCTGATCCTTGAAACAAACAGGACTGAATCAAGTTCCTGTATTTCTGAATGCCTGTTTTCAGGAGACGCCACTGGGGCGGAAGCTTTCCTCCCTTCTGCCTGACCAATAGTTCGGCTTAACGGTTTGTTTCAACCTGTCTTGAGGAACCCCCGCTGAAATCCATGCAGCGGGGGTTTCCGGTTTGGTAAGAAAAATGTCTTGTTGAGTAAAAAGGAAGATTTTTTTCTTAATGAATCGTTAACATAAAAACTTCTAAAAATCGTCCAATTCCATACAATCCCCTATTTATGGGGGTAGTTATATGAATCGGGGTAAATTTACCAGATATGGGTCGTTTTTTGACGGATTTGAACAGGTCATACGAAAAGAAAAGGCCGAGTCACTATTTGTTGAACTAAATTTCTATAAAGATAATTTTAAGATTAGAGATGTCTATTTCCTATTGCATCCTTCATTCAGATGTGCTAAAATAATCCCGTACATATACTATAATAACAATTTATTACCCCCATATATGGGGGTGTGTTTTCCGAAAGAGGTGGTCTAGAGAAGATAAGGCTCGTAAAAATCAGGGGGTGTGGTGCGAGAGTCCATTCTCATCAATCATGGTTTTATGGAGGATTCCATTGCGTTGCCCATATTGTCACCATGAACAATCGAGGGTTCTGGATACTACTCACGACCAGCGCGGCGGCATTCGCCGCCGCCGGGAGTGCGAAAAGTGCGGCCAGCGGTTTTCCACCTATGAACGTCCCATTCTTGCCACTCCGCTAGTCGTAAAACGGGATGGCACGCGCGAAGAATTTGACCGTGAAAAATTGATGCGTGGCATCCGGATTGCCTGTGCCAAACGTCCTGTTTCGGCTGCGGAGATCGAGCGACTGGTAGGCGAAATCGAATCTTCCTTGCAGCAGATGGGACGGGCGGAAGTTTCTTCCCGCGTGGTGGGGGATATGGTTATTGCCGGATTAAAGGAATTGGACCAACTGGCCTATATTCGCTATGCAATTGTGTACTTGAATTTGAACGATTTGCACGCCATTCGTAAGGAAATTGATCGTCTATTAGAAGGTTCATAATTTACAGGAGGATGACATGCAAGCACAGCAACAAATTACTAAAAACGGCCTGCTGCCAACACCCCCTCGTCCTAAGGATCTTCCCGCTGTTCAGTTAACGGAAAATGCCCGGCAGGTATTGATTCGCCGCTATGTGCGCCGGGGTGATGATGGCAAACCGGCTGAAAGCGTGGAGGATATGTTCTGGCGGGTGGCTTATCACGTTGCAAAAGTGGAGGAAAACTGGGGCGGTGATGTGATGAGCCGGGCGCGGGAGTTTTATGTTCTGCTGACCAGCAAAAAGTTCTTCCCGAATTCACCGACATTTACCGGCGCAGGGACTCCCCTCGGTCAGCTGGCTGCCTGTTTTGTGCTGCCGATCAATGATGACATGGGGCGAGATTCTTCCGGCATCTTCCAGACCTTACGCGATGCGGCTCTGATTCAACAAACCGGCGGGGGCAATGGCTTTTCTTTTTCACGGCTGCGCCCCAAGGGTTCGGTGGTCAAGTCTTCTGCCGGGCAGGCAACCGGCCCGGTTGGGTTCTTGCGGGTGTATGACCATGCCTTTGGCGAAATTGCACAGGGAGGCACACGGCGGGGCGCCAATATGGCGGTTCTGCGCGTGGATCACCCGGACATCGAAGAGTTTATCACCTGCAAGACCGATGAAAACGCCATCACGAATTTCAATATCTCCGTGGGGATTACGGATGATTTCATGCGGGCGGTTGAAAATGATGAGGATTGGGAATTGCGTTTCCCGGATGTTCATTCACCGCTTTACCGGCAGGTTAAAGGCACGCTTGAACAACTGGTGGAAGCCGGTGTTCCGTTAATAACCTACAAAAAGGTACGTGCCAGAGAATTGTTTGAGAAGATTGTGCGGCAGGCGCATCATAATGGAGAGCCGGGGGTTTTGTTTTTGGATGCGGCCAATCGCAGCAACCCGGTGCCTCATTTATACCCTCTCGAGGCTACCAATCCGTGCGGTGAGCAATGGCTGGGTCCGTATGAAAACTGCTGTCTGGGTTCAGTCAATCTGGCTCAGCATTTTGCCCCTGAGGGTAAAGTGGACTGGGAAACCCTGCGCCAATCGGTGGTTACGGCTACGCGCTTTCTGGATGATGTGGTGGAAGCCAATCAATATGTACCGGCGGTACCTCAATTAAAAGAGGCAGCCCATCGCGCCCGGCGGATTGGTTTGGGAATAATGGGACTGGCAGATCTGATGTATCACTGCGGCGTGCGCTATGGGTCACTTGAAGGGCAGGAGTTTGCCGCTCAGGTGATGGAATTTGTGCGTTATCACGCAATGGTTACCTCGATAGAAATGGCCAAAGAGCGCGGTCCCTTCCCGGCCATCAAAGGCTCAATTTATGATGCCGAGCAAATGCGCTGGTCACCGCCCAAACCGCTTGTCCCTTACGAAAGGGACTGGGGAAGACCTGTGCTGGATTGGGATTGGATGGTGGATCAAATTCGCAGGTACGGGATCCGCAACGCGGCTCAAACCACCATCGCCCCTACCGGTACGATTGCCACCGTGGCGGGCTGTGAAGGGTACGGTTGTGAACCGGCATTCGCGCTGGCCTACATCCGTCATGTCAATGATAACGGCAAGGACTTACAATTGACCTACGCCAGCCCGCAATTTGAGCAGGCATTGATTAAAGCGGGTATAGAACCCGAGAAACGACAGGAGATTATTGAGCAAGTTATGCTGGAAGGTTCCTGTCAGCGGGTTGAGGCGGTTCCCGATGAGATTAAGCGGGTGTTTGTGGTTTCGAGTGATATTACCGCCGAGGAACACGTCCGGATGCAGGCCGCCATGCAGGCCTTTGTAGATAACTCGCTCTCGAAAACGATTAATTTTCCGGAAGGGGCAACGGTTGAAGATGTGGCTATCGCCTATCAACTTGCCTGGAAACTCGGCTGCAAAGGGATTACAGTCTATGTAACCGGTTCCCGCGAAAAAGTTGTGCTGGAAACGTTGTCGACTGCGAAGAAGAAACAGACTAATGTTGAAGAAGAAAAAGCCCAATCTGTGCTTGCCGAAAAGCCTGAAGAACAGTTGACGATCTGGCATGAGACCAAAAAACCGCGACCGCGCTATCTAACCGGTTTTACCTATTCCATTGACACACCGCTGGGTAAGGCTTTCATCACCGTGAATGAAAATGGCGGCAGCCAGCCCTTTGAAGTGTTTATCAATACGGCCAAGGCCGGTTCCGATACTGCTGCTGTTTCTGAGGCAATTGGGAGGTTGCTTTCTTATATCTTGCGGCTTGCCTCACCGATTGAACCGGCGCGGCGGCTGCGGGAGGCTGCCAATCAATTGCTGGGAATCGGCGGCGGCCGCTCACTGGGGTTTGGACCGAACCGGGTACGCTCTTTACCGGATGGGGTCGGACAGATTTTAGATGAATATCTACAAATTCGCGCTGAGAGAATGGTTTCGCAGCAGGACAAAGAAAGTAGAGAACAGCATTCGCCGGGGAATGGACACCGCAGTGCCGCCGAAAAAAGTGATACCCAACCGGTCGGTCAAAAACTACTCCGGTTTGGCGATTTGTGTCCGGAGTGTGGTGAGGCAGCGGTCATTAACGAGGAGGGCTGTCGCAAGTGTTACGCTTGTGGCTACAGCGAGTGTTAGATACGTTCAATCAACCTGCTTATATAACCCAGAGAGCGCTCGGCTGTGGGCGCTCTCTGACCTGTTTAGTGGGGTGGGTTTTGATTGTGGTCTTAAGCGGTTGCGCTAATGTGCCTTCGTCAACGAATGGGCCAGTCCCATCCTCTCTGCCAGCAGCAGCACAAACAAACGATGTGGATTTAACACCTGCAGCCCCCTCACATACATTAAGCATCGAGCGATCTGTAACTCCAACGGTGACAATCACGCCGACAAAATCACCAGTTCCCTCATCCACTCCAACGACCACACCGAGTTTTACCCCGACTTCTACGGTAACGCCGTTGCCGACCTACACCAAGTTGAGGGGAAAAGTAACCATTGCACAGGCGGTTTGCCATTATGGGCCGGGTGCACCTTACCTCTACAAGTATGGGGTATATGCTGGAAGTAATCTTGAAATTCTACGACGGGTCGAGGGTGGCAATTACATCGAAATTCAGGCGATTGGCGGCAATAATCCCTGTTGGGTACGGGTTGATTACATGGAAATTCGCGGGGATGTGAATGCGCTTGAACCGGTGCATCCCTTTGATGTCCAATTGCCGATGTCCCCTTACTATGCACCACCGGCCTGGGTAAAAGCCGTCCGGCAGGGGGATATGGTCACGGTGGAGTGGGCAGGGCTTAGTCTGCGAGCGGGGGATGATTCAGAGCAGACCCCTTATATTGTTGAGGCGTGGGTCTGTCAGGAAGGGCGCATGGTATTCCAACCAATCGGCTCTTACTTCACCCAGGTAACTATTCAAGATGAGCCGGGCTGCGGTCAGGTTTCCCGCGCCCGCCTGCTGGCAGCCGAAAAGCACGGTTATACCCGCCCGTTAGAAATTGACTGGCCGCAGCCTGTTTTGCTAACGCCGCTTCCTTGACCACCATTATTGGCGGGATTATTCGGACACCAGCCAGCCGGATTGATCAGGTTGTTCACGTTGCTGCAATACCTCAATTTCGCCGTCTTCCAGCCACAAAACCGTTGGACGTGCAGCGTAATTGTAATTTGAAGCCATGCTCAATTGATAAGCCCCGGCAACAGGAACAACGAGATGCTCACCGCGTTTTAGCGGAGGCAAATTGACCTGCGGGATGAGGATATCGCCCGACTCGCAGAATTTTCCAACAATCCGAACCGTCTGGGTGGGCGCTTCGAGGGGACGTTCGACCACTCTGGCAATGTAGCGGGCCTGATAAAGGGCCACCCGCGGGTTATCTGCCAGCCCGCCGTCTATGGCGACAAGGCGGCTGCCCGTTGGGGTGGTCTTTTGACTACCTGCCCGATAAACGGCTACACCGGCGCGAGCGACCAGCCAGCGCCCCGGTTCCAATACCAGGCGGGGGTAGGGCCAGTCATAACGGATGGCGGCTTCTTGGATGGCACCGGATACGGTTCTCACCCATTGCTCGGCATCATCGTCTGGATCGGTGGGGGTGTAGCGGACTCCCCAGCCACCGCCGGGGCTGATTTCAGGTGGAATGTAATTATTGCGGGCAGAAAATTCACACAACATTTCGATGGCCATGCGATATGGCTCAGTTTCGAAAATTTGTGAACCCAAATGAGTGTGCAAACCACTCACTTCAAACCACGGACTGGATAACACATGCTGCAAAGCATCGTCTGCCTCTCCATTTTCCAGGTGGAAACCGAATTTACTTTCGGCGTGAGCGGTTTGAATGTGAGGGTGAGTATTCACACTCAGGTCGGGCGTGATGCGCAGCCAGATGCGGACTCGTTGCTGGCGTTGGGCAGCCATTTGCTCCAATATTTCCAGTTCTTCCAGATTGTCCACCACAATCGCCTGAATTCCCCAGTCCATTGCCGCCTGTAATTCCGCTTCGCTTTTGTTGTTCCCGTGCAGGTGGACTACTGAGGGAGGAAAAGCAGCTTTTTGAGCAATGCGGATTTCTCCCAGACTGACCACATCCAGTCCAATGCCCCAGCGTGCCAGTTTTCGGGCAAATTGAAATGAGAGATATGCCTTGCTGGCATACGCAAGCAGTGCTTCACCGGGATAATAACCCTTAAGCAGTTGATTGAGGCGTTCGATTTGAGATTTGACGGTTGCCCCATCATAGATATATAAAGGTGTGCCGTATTGATTGGCAAGTTCGACCAGATCATATCCCGCAATAGCCAGATGGCCGCTTTGATTGATCGAAGTACCGATCGGAAATATTGATAATTCATTCATAGAACAAATGGTATTCCCCTATTTTGAATCTCTTGATTGGTAACTTTCGGTAGCGCTGATAAATAGAATTTCACCGTAAAAAGTACGATGATAATCTCTGTTGGGGTAATGGGTGTGGATGCTTTCATCCAGAAAATTGGCCGGGTTTAAGTCTGCCCAGTAAATCTTGCGGCATTCAATTGCGAGCGAGGCTTCTGCAAATACGGGAGCGGCAACCAGCCGGGCAGGTTCGGGAGTCAGGCCTGCCTGGGCAATTTTATCGGCATCCTTGCCGGAACGTGAACCAATCAATGAAAGGGCTTTACGGTATTGGGCTGGAAAGGCGCACAACGTGAACGTATCATACTGATTACAAAACTCATAGGTATAACGGGTAGGCCGAACGAAGACCTGTGCATAGGGTTTTCCCCATATTGAGCCAATACTGCCCCACGAAACCGTCATGGCATTGAATTTTCCGGCTCGAAAATCTCCGGCAGTCAGGAGCAGCCAGTCATTTTCCCACAAATCGTAAACGCGAATGTGTAGACTTTCGGGAGAGAGAGGTATGCGTTGCATATGATCTCCTTGTGTTGAGGCATGGAAAGCCTCTGGCAATTATAACAGTATGGCGGAAAGGAATTTCATATATTCAATGCGCGGGTAAATGTCGGTTTATGGTAGCATTCGCGAGAATGAATTGGTGATTGCCTGACCAAGTCCTGATAAACCATTCAAGATGGGGGTAAAGGGATCCCATCTCCCCGTTTGAGCTGGTTTAATCAATCCACTGAGGTCAGAGCCGAAATAGAGAATCAGCAAAAACGCAATTCCAATTAACAGGATGAAAAATATTTCCCCCTTGCGATTGGATCCGTTGCTCATTTAAGCACTCCCCTTTCTTGCCTGATGGAAAAGAAAGACACCCATGGCAGATTAAATTATACATTGGCTCAGGTCGGAATGGCTGAACGGGCTCAATACCGCAGGTTTAAGTTTGATGATACAATAAAAATCCATCTCAAAATAGCGAGGTTGCTGATGCAGGATCATGATGGTCTTCAGTATCACGTCAAAGTCAAACGCGGGGATGTAGGACGCTATGTTCTGCTGCCCGGTGATCCGGGTAGGGTTGAAAAAATTGCCCGTTTTCTGGATGAACCCCGCTTTGTTTCTGCCAATCGGGAGCATACCGTCTATACGGGGAAATTGAACGACGAACTGGTTTCGGTGGTTTCGACCGGGATGGGCTGCCCCTCCACGGCTATTGCGGTTGAAGAATTGATTGCGGTTGGTGCGGATACGTTCATCCGGGTTGGCACTTCTGGGGCGATGCAACCGGGCATGCAGTTGGGGGATCTGGCGATTGTAACCGGTGCAATCCGCGATGAGGGCACCACCCGGCAGTACCTGCCGATTGAGTTCCCGGCAATCGCCGATATTACGGTGGTTAATGCACTGATACAGGCCGCTGCCAAGTTGGGAGCCCGCTATTTTGTTGGTGTTTCACACACCAAGGATTCGTTTTATGGGGAGGTGGAGCCGGAGCGTATGCCGATTGCGGCGGAGCTGAAAGCGCGCTGGAATGCGTGGGTGGCTGGGGGTGCGATTTGTTCCGAAATGGAGGCCTCGGCGATTTTTGTACTGTCATCCATTTACCGCAAACGAGCCGGCGGGGTGATGACGGTGATTGGCAGTGATACGGCTACCCTTATAAACCAGAAAACTTCCCCCGATTTGATGATTCAGGTGGCGGTGGAGGCAATAAAAATACTGATAGAGATTGACCGCCAGAGGGGTTAATTGAACGAACCCCGATAGCGGTATTGAAGCGCCTCGGCCAGATGGGCTGGTTGAATATTCGGGCTGCCGGCCAGGTCGGCTATGGTGCGTGCCAGTTTCAAAATGCGGTGATAGGCCCGTGCGGATAATTGAAATTGCTGCATGGCGGTGCGCATCAGGTTGGTTCCGGTTTCATCCAGCACGCAGTATCGGCGAATTTCGGCTGGCCGCATATCGGCGTTACAGGAAAGTCCATCCTCTTTGAACCGTTCACGCTGAATTTGGCGGGCAGCCTCGACCCGTTGGCGTACAACTTCGGACGGTTCACCCTGACGCTTGTCACTCAATTTTTCGTAATCCACGCGCGGCACCTCGATGAAAATATCTATGCGATCCAGAAGAGGGCCTGAGATTCGCTTCTGGTATTTGGTAATTGTAGATGAGGAGCAAGTGCAGGCTTTGACCGGATCCCCGTAATTGCCGCAGGGGCACGGGTTCATCGCCGCAACCAGCTGGAAATTTGCAGGAAAGGTGAGCGAGCCTTGTGCGCGGCTGATGGTCACAATTTTATCTTCTAACGGCTGGCGCAAAACTTCCAAAACCCGCATACCGAATTCAGGTAATTCATCTAAGAACAGCACGCCGCGATGTGCCAGCGATATTTCACCCGGGTGCGGTGTATTGCCGCCCCCGACCAAACCGGCATGGGAAATGGTATGGTGCGGCGCCCGGAAGGGGCGGCTGCGGACAAGCGGGACATCGCGGGGCAGTTTATCGGCAATGGAATAGATACGGGTCACATCTAAGGCTTCCTCAATGGTCATGCGCGGCAAAATTGCCGGCAGGGCGCGGGCGAGCAGGGTTTTGCCGGTGCCCGGCGGGCCGGACATCAGCACATTGTGACCACCGGCTGCGGCAATTTCTAAAGCCCGTTTGGCATGTTCCTGCCCTTTAATTTCTTGAAAATCGGTTTGCACCTCGATCTGAATTTCGCTGATTTCAACCGTCGGATAAGCCGGTATAGGATTTTCTCCCTTAACGTGGCCGATCAGATCGTGGATGGTGCGGACAGGGATGATTTCCAGATTGGGTATCAAAGCGGCTTCGGCAGCATCTGCCTCGGGGACAAACATGCGCGTAAAACCCAGCTGACGGGCTGCGGCAGCCATCGGAAGAATGCCGCGCACGTGACGGACACTTCCATCCAGTGAGAGTTCGCCAACCACCAGTGCGTTTGAGAAAGCCCCTTGGGGAATTTGCTCGGTGGCAACCAGCACGGCTAAGGCAATCGGTAAATCATAAGCCGGGCCTTCTTTTCTAACGGATGCGGGGGCAAGATTGACCGTAATCCGTTTGCGAGGGTACATCATGCCGGCATTCCTGATTGCCATCTGTACCCGTTCGCGTGATTCCTGAACGGCGGTATCCGGCAATCCGACAATGATCATTGCCGGTAAACCCTGACCCGTATCCACTTCAACTTCGACGATGGCGGTTTCTAAACCGATGATAGAGCAGGAGTAAATTCTGGCAAGCATGAGAGATCAATTAGCGGGTGTATCTTCCACTGATGTATTTTTCCAGCTCTTCCAGCAGTAAAGCCTGATCGGAAATGATCGTTTTCACCACATCTCCAATGGTGATAATCCCAACCAGATTGTCATTTTCGATGACCGGTAAATGCCTGATGCGGCGAGCGGTCATCAAAATCATGCAGTCTTTCACAGTTTGGGTGGGAGTAACCGTAATCACATCGCTGGTCATAAATGTGGAAACCGGCAGCAGGTTGAGCGTTTCTCGTTGACGAACGGCTTGCCGGGCGTAATCCCGCTCCGAGAAAATGCCGACCAGTTTACCGTCTTTGACGACCGGAACTGCCCCAATATCTTTTTCTGCCATCAATTCCAATGCTTCCATGACGGTTGAGTCGGGTGAAACAGACCAGACTTGTGTGCCTTTATTTTGAAGAATCTGACGAACTGTGCTTTCCATCATACCCCTCCCGTCTTATCCAAGTGAATTAAGCACCCATACTTATTATAGAGGAAAAATGCTTCGGGTGATTAACCCGTTTTGTATGGGAAAACAAAAAAGAATACTATTCCTAAAATAACACACTCTATCAGGGTATAATCCAGAAATCCCACCCATGCTTTCTTAATTGGAGTGTGCCCCATGTTCATGATTCTATTTGTGCTGGATGAGCCCAGCCGCCTGGATGAATTGCTGGAAGGCTGGTCAGAAATTGGAATTCACGGTGTCACAATCATTGAAAGCACTGGTTTTTACCGCCGGCAAATCAAACGCTCCAAACTGCACTTGACGTTTCTGGTAGAGCCGGCTTCGAGCATCCTCGAGGAGGGGAATATTACCCTATTCACTGCGGTAGAGGATGATACGCTGGTGGAGCGCTGTCTGCAAAAGACCGAACAGATCATTGGAGATTTGGAGAAACCTCATACGGGGGTGTTTATGTCCTGGCCGTTGGGCAATGCCAAGGGATTGCACAAACAATTGGAAGAAGGGAAAAAGACCCAATGATCTGGATTGAATTTATCGTCAGCGCGGGGCTGGTGGTAATTGCAGCGGTAAAACTGGCTGAATATGGTGACATTATTGCCATTCGCACCGGTTTGGGCAGAGCATTTATTGGTGTGATTTTGATGGCTTCGGCTACCTCTCTGCCTGAATTTCTAACGGCGATTAATTCAATCCGTCTGGGTATTCCCGATCTTTCGGGTGGGAATATCTTTGGCGCCAATATGTACAATATGCTGCTGCTGGCGTTTATCAGCATTATTGGATGGAGAGAACGGGCTTTGCGGGTTGTGGTACGCCGGCATGGTTTGACCGGCGGCGGTGCAATCCTGATGATCTTACTGGCAACCTTTTTTGTGTACGTCAATCTGGATATCAAAATAGGCTGGGTGGGAGTAGATAGTCTGTTATTAATTGCGGCGTATCTTGTGCTGGTGAGGTTACTGCGTACTTCCACGACCATCAGTGATGAGGAGCGGCAGGAAAGCGACGAAGGTTTACCCACCTTGAAAAATGCGCTGTTGTGGTTTAGCGGGGCGGCCCTGGTTCTGGTGCTGGTCATGCCATGGCTTGTTCGCGTAGCCAATGACATTGCTGACCTGACCGGATTGGGAGAAGGGTTTGTGGGGGTGGCTTTGCTGGCCTTCGTGTCAACGATGCCTGAACTGGTTGCCACAATTGCAGCCGTGCGCATGAAGGTCTACGATCTGGCGATTGGCAATTTATTTGGCAGCAATATGTTCAATATGTTTGCGCTGGGACTGGTGGATTTTCTTTTCACCAAAGGGCGGTTTATTGGCAGTATTTCCCCGGAGTTTGTGCTGGTGGGTTTTTTAGGGTTAATTATGAATACGATGGCGCTGATTGGCAATCAGTCCATCATTCGCCGCAGAGCTTTGTCGTTTTTGGAGTTAGATGCGGCTGTCTTGATCTTAACTTTTATCCTTGGAATGATCTTAATTTATCAGCGCGGCCTGGGAATATAAACAAAAGGCTTCCTCCGGCATCTAGGGGAAGCCTTTTAGGTTTTTATGTTTGAGTTGACCGGCTTAGAAGGAATTGCGCTGGGGAATAAAGGTTCGTTGAACCATGCTGTCATCAAAGAAACCGCCGGTGTGACCGGTTTCAGCGTATTGATAGACAGCGGCAGCATAGATTCCGCTGAGGGTGGAGTTAATCAAGCCAAGCAGGCTCAGGGCGATTACCATCAAGACAATGACGGTGATGGCGAGGGCCGGTGATTCCAGTGCAATGAAGGCGGCAGCAGCGAAAATCATCCCGAGAATGACAACCCCAAAAGAAATCAGGCCGAAAACTGTACCAATTCCCACATTTCCGGCAATCTGCTCACCCCAAGTTTTGCGCAGCAAATAGACACTACGCTTGATCGCCTCAATCGGGCCTACCCCTTCAACGGCCAGCACCGGTACGACCAGAAAAGTGGCTATGTTCCATGCAAAGCCGATCAGGGAGATTGCAAATCTGCCCAAACCCCGGCTTCGTTCGGAAACAGCACGGAGCAGCATTCCCACGGTTGCAGCAATAATTGCATAGCCGATGATGTTCAAAAGGCGGCTGAATGCAATTTGAAAGCCCTGACCCACGGTGGGATTGCCACCCCTCAAACGAATAACTGCTGCTCCGACCAGGGCTGTGTTGGCAAAGAAGATGACTGTGTATTGGACGATGTAAAAGAGGAAGATGACGATAAAGCCGGCAATCTGGATTCTTTCCGAAAAAAGGCTGTCCATCAGTCCGCTAAGGAACATGGGCAGCGCAAAAGTCAGGGTGACGATCAACGTGCCGATGGCCGATACAATAGGGAAGACGACCAGTTCCTTATCCGCTGAAAGCACCCGAAAACTGGCTTTGACCAGTTCCCAACTGTTGCGTAATTTATTCATCTCTCTACCTCCACGATGATTTACGGAAAAGGCTGCTTAAGGTTGCGGGTTGGGCTAATCGGAGCTCTTTTCCGGCGGCTGGCTGTTTTTGCCTCTACCTAATTCTTGCGAGCGTTCATAAGCGGCCCAGATTGCCCGGCTTAATGCCGTGCGAAAGCCGGCTTTCTCCAGATAGTAAAGTGCAGCCGCGGATGTGCCTCCCGGTGAGGTTACCTGATTGCGTAAATGGGCTGGATGATCTTTCTTGAGGGCATAATACTCGACCGAACCGCGAATGGTTTGAGTGACCAATTGCTCGGCAATCCGGCGGGGAAAACCCAAATGAACACCGGCATCAATCAGCGCTTCCATAAACAGAAAGACATACGCCGGGCCGGTTCCGGAAAGGGCGGTTGCCATATCCAGATAATTTTCTTCTTCTACAAAAATTTCCTGCCCAAGGGCTGATAAAATCAGGCGGGCGACTTCTAATTGGGCTTCGGTTACCGATGGCGAGGCAGTCCAAACGGTAATTCCCTGGCCGATTTGTGCCGGTGTGTTTGGCATGGCCCGGATGATGCCCGCATGTTCCAGTCCACTGCTGATGGTTTGAATAGACGCGCCGGCGATGATGGAAAGCACGACGGCATGGGGGGCAATTTTACCGCGCAAACCGGCCAGCACGGCCCGCAATTTTTGGGGTTTGACCGCCAGAATGACAATGTCCGTGGCGCTGACTGCTTCGGCGTTATCGGTGGTAAAGCGAATGCCGTAACGCTCCACCAGTTCCACTCCCCGCTCTGGACGTGGGCCGGCAGCGATGATTCTCCCGGCTGGTAACACTTGATTGCGGATTAATCCGGCGATGATGGCTTCCGCCATCACCCCGGGGCCGATAATTGAAAGATTTTGTGAGTCAATCATAACCTGTTTTCACCTTCTCAATTTGAGGGTACAGAATGTGCAAACCGCGACCATCGGGCGAAGATAGCCATGGAGAGCAGCCTTCCGGCACTTTTTTCTTCCAGTGCAACCTCGCCGCAACTCCATTGCCCTTCCGGATTCCGGATGATCTCTTGCAGGGCATATTGCAGAGTCAGCGCAGATGCTTTGACAGCATAAGCAGTCAGGATGACAAAGGCTGGCTGGGGAGCCAGCACTTTTTTACACGCGTCGAGTAAATGAGGTAACAGGCGGAAGAATTCCCACACTTCCCCTTTGGGGCCGCGTCCAAATTTTGGCGGGTCAAGAATCAGGCCGTCGTACTTAACGCCGCGGCGAACCTCCCGCTGGACAAACTTGACCGCATCGTCCAA
>DLXG01000158.1:2938-15719 GCA_003448875.1 Anaerolineaceae bacterium | reverse complement strand
GATTGGGCATTCGAGCCATTTCCATGGACAGCGTGGTTGACGATAACAACATCCGATTGATCGAAAACATGAAGGCAGTTGCCTGGAATGGATTAGAAGCCGCTTATGATGTACTGGAAAAGCGCTGGCCGAACTTGATTCGACCGGATGGTCAGCCTATCAAGGCTCTGATTCTGGGGGTGGGGATGGTGGGAAAACATGCCGTCGAAGCCGCCACAAAATTGGGAAATGTCGAACGCAATAATGATCATATTCGGGCTGGCGGTCCCGGTGTGATCGCTCAGGTAGTAGGAAGAAATGTAACCTGCCAGCCTCAATTGATGCAATCCCTGTTTCAATCCTCCGATATTCTGGTAGATGCTACCCAGCGCTGGGACACCAGCAAGCCGGTAGTACCAAATGATTGGATTGCCTGGCTGCCCGAACACGCCGTCATTGCGGATTTAGCCGTAGACCCTTACACCTTGAATACGAACCCGCCGGTTGTGCGGGGCGTTGAAGGGATTCCGATGGGGAATTTAGACCAGTACATTTTTTATCCCGATGATCCCAACTGGACGAAAACCATTCCGGAAGGAATCCCCACCAGCCACCGCCGCACAACCGTGACATGTTACTCATGGCCGGGCATTCACCCCGAAGCCTGTATGCGCCACTACGCCCAGCAAATGCAGCCGTTGATGGAAGTACTGCTTGAAAAGGGCTACGAGAATCTCTCCCTGAGGGGTTCATATTTTGAGCGCGCGCTCTACCGGGCTACTTTACATGGCTGGTTAGCCATGAAGGGCGAATGATTTTGACCCTTTTTTCAGGAATTTGTTAATTTGGGCAAAAATTTTAGAACTTAAGTGCTATAATAGGCTTATTCCCAATCACCCATCGGAGCACCCCACCATGCCAGAATTGCCCGAAATTGCTTCCCGCGCCCGACAAATGAACGCAGAACTACCCGGCAAAGTTATCTGCAATGTAGAAGTGGTGCAGCCAAAATGCTTGAATCTCTCCGTGGAAGAATTCAAGACTGCTGTATGCGGCAGCGCCATTCGCGAGGTAACCTACCGCGGTAAATGGCTATTCATCCACCTCAATCACGGCTGGTTGCTGTTGAATTTAGGAATGGGAGGTGAAATTTTGCTTCTCACCCGTTCCTCCCTGCCCGAAAAATACCGACTCATTTTTGATTTTGAAGATAGCAGCTGCCTTGCAGTCAATTTCTGGTGGTTTGGATATGCCCACTTTGTACCAGAGGAACAATTAAGCGAACATGAAATGACCCACAAATTGGGACCGAATGCCCTCGACCTGAACGTTACCGAGTTGAAAAGAATACTTGCCGGAAAGTCTGGCCGTTTAAAGTCCCTTCTGCTCGATCAGAGTAAAATTGCCGGAATCGGGAATGCCTACATTCATGATATTCTGTTCCTTGCCCGTCTGCATCCGCAACGTCCGATCAATTCGCTTTCTGACGAAGAAATTGAAAGACTGGCTGAGGCGATTCAATTGGGTCTGCGACCCAGTCTGGAAAAGAATGGGGCTTTTTATGAATTGGACCTGCATGGCTGGCGCGGGTCTTTCACCATGGAGGATATCCTGATCGGTTATAAAGAAGGTAAACCTTGTCCTCGCTGCCAGACTTCCATCCAAAAAATCAAGACTGGCAGTACCAGCAGTTTTATCTGCCCGGTTTGTCAACCTTTGATTTGATGGTTTTTATATCCCAATTTCCTACCCATTTGGTCAGTTTACAAAGGCCAATGGGATGATTGCAAATCCATTGGCCTGCGTTATACTGTACAAACTCTCATTTTTTGTGATTGTTTTTGGTTAAAACCTCACAGGAGGTAAGGTAAGTTGTCTGTTTCCGAAGCAGTCCTAAATTATGACTTAAAGCGCGCCGTACATTCCAATCGTCTAAAGGGATTGTGGCGTTTAATGCGCGGTTTTCGCAAATTGTACATTGCAGCCACACTGAGTTTGGGCATTTCAGCGGTTGCGAAGACCCTCACCTACCTGTTGCTGCGCTATTTTGTGGATGACTATCTGGTAGCCAGAAGCGCAGCCGTAACCCTGCCGGTGATCGCGCTTGGCTTCATTTTACTGGCCGGTCTGGAAGGTGGTTTTTCCTTCCTCAGCGGCAAACTGGCCGCTCAAACAGCCGAAGGGATTACCCGCCGCCTGCGTAATTACCTTTTTGACCACATTCAACGCCTGACCTTCACCTATCACTCCCGCATGGAAACCGGCGAACTGATTCAGCGCTCCACCTCAGACGTGGATGCCCTGCGCCGTTTCTTTGCTGATCAGGCCATCGGTATCGGGCGGATTATCCTTTTGTTTGTGATTAATTTCATCGCCCTCCTTCAATTGAACGTTAAGCTGGCTCTGATCTCGGTCATTGTCGTGCCGGTTATCGTTGGAATTTCGCTTATCTTTTTCCGCAAGATTTCAAAAGCCTACGAGGAATATCAAACTCAGGATGCTGTTCTTTCAACCACCTTACAGGAAAACCTGACTGGCATCCGGGTGGTTAAGGCCTTTGCCCGCCAGGAATATGAGATCGGAAAATTTGAACGGGATAACTGGGAAAAATTTTTGCGCGGCAAAAAACTACTCAAAATGCACTCTCTATTCTGGCCGATTTCCGATACGATTTGCAACCTGCAAATACTGGTCGGTTATCTGGTCGGGGCGTTGATGGCCATCAACGGTGAAATCACAGTCGGAACATTTCTTGCCTACGCCGGCCTGATTGTCTGGATTATTTTCCCGATGCGCAATCTCGGCCGCTTAATCGTCCAGACCTCAACCGGTATGGTTTCCTACAATCGGGTGATGGAGATCATCAAGCAAGAACGCGAATCGTTGGAAACCGGCAAACACCGCCCCAAGAACGATATCCTTGGCAAGATCGAATTCGAGCAGGTAGGCTTTGCTTATGATGACGGGAATGTAGCCCTGCAGGATATTACCTTCCAATGCGAACCCGGGCAGGTGGTAGCTTTACTGGGCTCAACGGGATCAGGTAAAACCACACTGGTCAACCTGCTGCCTCGCTTCTACGAATACACATCCGGGCGCATCTTACTGGATGATATTGAACTTAAACGTTACCCGCGCCTGTTTTTGCGCCAGCAAATTGGGATTGTCGAGCAGGAACCTTTCCTTTTCTCCCGCACCATTCGCGAAAATATTACCTACGGCGTAGGGAGAGAAGTGTCGCAGGCCGAAGTCGAAGCAGCCGCCAAAGCCGCCGCCATCCATGACATCATCCTCACCTTTGAAAAAGGGTATAACACACTGGTGGGCGAAAAAGGGGTAACCCTATCCGGCGGTCAAAAGCAGCGGGTAGCCATTGCCCGCACCCTGCTCAAAAACCCGCGCATTTTGATTTTGGATGACTCTACCTCAGCGATAGATACCGAAACGGAAGCCGAGATTCGCGAAGCCCTGCAAAACCTGATGAAAGGTCGAACGACATTCATCATCGCACATCGCATTCAAAGCATCATGGATGCCGATTTGATTCTCGTGCTGGATAAAGGCAGAATTGTCCAGCGCGGTAGGCACGCCGATCTGGTCCGACAGGATGGTATCTACCGTCAAATTTTTGAGATTCAAACCCGCATTGATGACGAACTGGAAAAGGAGATAGCCAGTGTCGCTTGAAACCTTTGAAGAAGAAGAATTTAAGACCCAATTCAACGGTCAAACTTTACGCCGCATTCTCGCCTTAACTCGCCCCCATTGGCGTTGGGTGGTCGGGTTTCTGGTCACCATCGCACTGGTAAGTTCGCTGGATTCGGTATTTACCTACATCAGCAAACTGATCATTGATAATGGTATTCTGGCTCAAAACCGTACCGAGTTATACCGACTGTTGATTATCTACGGCACATTGGGGTTTGTGCAGGCCAGCGGCGTCTTCGGTTTCATCTACCTTGCCGGTGTGCTTGGAGAACGGGTACGCTACGACTTGCGCCAGAAGATGTTCAATCATCTCCAAGGGCTTTCACTTTCCTACTTCAGCCGTACACCAGTTGGCTGGATCATGTCGCGGGTTACCTCTGATAGCGAGCGGGTAGCCGATCTGGTGACGTGGGGCCTTTTGGATGTGACCTGGGCGATGATGAACATCATCACTGCCATGGGGTTCATGTTGTACATCAACTGGAAACTGGCGCTGATTGTATTGGGTATTTTACCGGTGCTGTTCTACATTGCTTACGAATTCCGCAAGCGCATTCTTGGCGAATTCCGCAATGTCCGCAAGATGAATTCAAAAATCACCGGCGCCTTCAACGAAAATATCACCGGTGTGCGGGTGGTCAAAGCCCTATGCCGCGAGGATGCCAATCTGGAAGAATTCAAAGCCCTTACCGCCGATATGTATCGCTCATCTTACCGGGCGGCCTGGCTCAGCGCCCTATTTCTCCCCACTGTCCAGCTGATTTCAGCCATCGCCCTGGCAGCCATCGTCTGGTATGGCGGCTGGCAGGTGCAGGTAGGCGGCATGACGGTCGGCGGCATTCAGGCGTTTGTTTCTTACGTCACGTTCATGATGTGGCCGATTCAGGATCTGGCGCGGGTATTCGCTGAAATGCAGCACGCCATTGCTTCCGGTGAGCGCATCTTCTCGATGATTGATGCCGTGCCGGATGTCAAAGATTTACCGGGCGCCTATGATCCCGGCACTATTCAGGGCGATATTGAATTTGACAATGTGACGTTTTACTATGATGATGGCGACAAGAAACCCGTGTTGGAAAACTTTTCACTGCATGTCAAACGCGGAGAGACGATTGCAGTAGTTGGTGAAACCGGCGGCGGCAAGACCACCATTGTCAATCTCATCTGTCGTTTTTATGAACCCAAAAAAGGCAGCATCCGCATTGGCGGCAAAGACTATCGAGAATATTCTCTGCACGCCATCCAATCCCGCATTGGTATGGTATTGCAAACTCCGCATCTCTTCTCCGGCACCATTCGCGAGAATATCCGTTATGGCCGTTTGGACGCAACCGATGAAGAAATTGTCGAAGCGGCTAAACTGGCCGGCGCACATGATTTCATCGTCAAGCTCAAAAAGGGGTATGATGAAGAAGTGGGCGAGGGCGGTAACCTGCTTTCGGTTGGGCAGAAACAATTAATCAGTCTGGCTCGCGCTGTACTTGCCAAACCCGAGGTGTTCATTATGGATGAAGCCACCAGTTCGGTGGATACGCTCACCGAAGCCCTTATTCAACGCGGCATGGAATTGATGATGAAAGGGCGCACCAGTTTTGTGATTGCCCACCGCCTTTCCACCATCAAACGTGCTGACCGCATTCTGGTCATTGAACAGGGGAAGATTGCCGAAATGGGCAGCCACGCCGAACTGCTGCGTAAGCGCGGTAAGTACTACTCACTGTACACCAAGCAGTTCCGCCACCAGATGGAGCAAGACCTCGACCCGTTTTCACAACCCGAACAACTGGCTACAGCATAATAAAACACCCCCGCCAGAAATTACCGGCGGGGGTGTATTTTATGAGCTCAATCCGATCAGGGTGTTACAGTTTGAACTGAGGGGACGAACCAGACGGCATCCACAGGCCCTTTGCTGTTCTTGTTGGTCACTCCCAGAATAAACTGGACATTTTTACCAACAAACGCACTCAGATCCAGATCAATCAACGTCCACTTACCGTCCAGCGTTTCGCTCCATTTACCCAGATTTTCAATATTGCCATTGTCAATCCGGTAATCCAGGCTGAATTGCACATCGCAGGTGGTGTTGCCATCTAAGCAGGCTACCCAGGCTTTGAAGCGGTCACCGCTCTGGATATTACGCGCCGGGTAAAATCCCTGCATCCAGTCATTCGGGTTGGCAAGGTGCATCCACAGTGCCCGTTCATTTTCCTGCCGGCCGCCTTCCATTTTTGGATTCATCAGCACTGCCGCCCATTGAGCCTCGCCCTGACTGACGTTGGCACAGGGCAGGGTCACTTTACCGGCATTGCTCGACCAGTTCGCCTGGCAGATGCTGGCCACAAAATCCAGCGGATAAATCGCCGAAGGTACATCATCACTCTTGTAGCCGGAAACCTTAATGCTGACCCAGAAGGGTTTATCCTGATTTGCTCCCAAGCCGAATGTCCGTCCTGAAGCATCCCGAAGCATCCAGTTAGCCTTGTAAGTACCGGCTTTGGTTGGAGCAACCAGTTCTACCGAAACATCCACTGTCTCACCGGGGCGTACATCACCCTTCAAAGACACCGACGCAGGCGCACTCATTGAAGCGCCGTCCACAAAAACCAGCGCATAATCCTTTGTCCATGTGCAGGTACCCTCGTTCTTTAAGCGCCATGTCTTGGTGAACTTTTGTCCACCAACCAGCTCGGTGCCATCCGGTATGGTGACATCTTTGACAAATGAAGCCGCATTGCAGGGCAAGGGTTTAGGCGTTGCGGTCGGTGTGGGTAGCGGCTGCGTGGCAGTCGGTTGAACGGGTGTATTTTGCACCTCTGTAACCACTGCCGTCGGCTGCTGGGGTGTAGGCGTACTCTGCTGACTGGCAATTTGGGTTGCCTGTGCAATCAGGGTTTCAAAGGCCTGTTGGGTCATCACAGCCGCAACCGTTTGCATTACCGCCGTCTGCTGGACACTCTGAGCGTCTTTTCCGCTATCATCTGGGCCGAGCAAGCCGCACGCAGATAGCACAATTGCCATCATGCTCAAAGCAATCATCAAGGGAAAAACTTTCTTAACCATTTTATTTACTCCTGACATCCAAAAAATGCTGCATGTATTATGCATCATCAGGACGAAGGAGATGATGAAATAGTTCCCCTCTAACTAAAAGATTCGTTAATCGTTTTGATCTTCCTCGCCGCGATCATTAAAAATTCTGCCAGCGCGGGCACGGTTTACCGTTCCAGTCCAGCAAAAGGCCTCGGTGGCGTTGTGAATCAGCTCTGCTCCGCCAATCGCAGCGGTCATTACCAGAAAAGCATGGGTAGGACCGGGAAAATAATACATGAGAACGACCAGACCAGCCGCTACCCATGTACCGGCACAGATCGGACAGGAGATGAGCTGGCCCAGCGCACGTTGAACACCTTTGCCTTTTGGAACAACCGTATTCCCGGCGCCTGTCAAATCTCTGACCGTTCTGGTAAAGGGCGCGCGTAAGGGTTCAGCCACCCGGTCATAAGCGATCAATCTTCCCAATCGAAAGGTAGCAAAAGAAAGTAAAGCCCAATCGAGCCATTCGATCCGAAAATTTTCAATTCCCCCACCCCCTAAGGTCGCTCCAACCGTGACAAACCATACAATACCGCCCAAAAAAATGAGCGTAAGAACAATTTTTGTAATCGCTTCCGCCAAGTGGGAATTGGGGCTTTGCATAGTTTGAAAAACCTCCGGCAACGGAAATAGAATGCCCCTGCTTGGATACTCGTGGCAAAGGGAATAACTCTATGCAATTTTACTTCAACTTTGAGGGATGAGAGAAAATAAAAAGGTGGCAAGGGTGGGGGTCGAACCCACGACCAAGGGCTTATGAGTCCCCTGCTCTACCACTGAGCTACCTTGCCAGCGCACGCAAGTTTACTATGAAGTTTTTCTTTTGTCAACAAAAATTTTTACATCTAATCATACCTCTGTCTCCATTTGACCGATTTTAACATGAGAGGTTTGCAGCGCTCAAATTAATTTTAGAACTTGCAATCCTACCCTCAAATCCGTACACTATACATAACTTTTCACGCACATTCCCCGTCAAGTTTTTTTGAAAATTGGATTTTTTCTTATGAACCAGACCACTTCTCGGAGGGTAATATGGGCTTTTTAACTTTCAATGATATGTTGCGCCGAACGGCATGGCGTCTGCCGGATCATCCTTTTCTTTATTGGAGTGATCGCAATCGTTCGATCACCTATGCAGAGGGCGAACAGATCAGCGATGCGGTTGCGGGAGCGTTGGCCGATCTCGGCGTCAAAAAAGGTGAGCGGGTGGGAATTTTTGCTCATAACGGCCTGGATTATGTGATGGCTATGTTCGGCGCATGGAAGTTAGGCGCAATCTCCGACCACATCAACGTCCTTCAAGCCGAAAATCTGGCCTGGTTCGTTCAAGACTCCACCCCAACAGTTTTGATTTATACGGGTGATCTGCATGAGGTAGTGGAACGCAATCGTCCACAGATGCCTTCCATCCGGCATTATATCTGTTTGGATGGCGAACGTCCCGGCTCATTGGACTGGAATACGCTATTGGCAGCCAACCTCAAACCGCCGGCAGTTGATGTGGATGGTGAAGACGCCGCCCATCTTTCCTACACCTCCGGTTCATCCGGCAAACCCAAGGGAGCGATTCTGGCCCACGGATATACCGCGCGGGCTACCCATTGCATTGCCGAACGTTTGCAGTTGAGCAAAGAAGATGTTTCCTTCGGCCCAACCTCACTGGCCAGTTCGTATCATCTGGTAGGTAATTTACTGCCCGGTATTCACCGGGGAGTCTACATTGGCGTGCGTACCCGCTGGAATCCTGAAGCGGCCTGGAACGAAATGGAACAGCGCGGGGTAACCTTTGTGGTAGCCAATCCCTTGCTGTTGAACGATTTGCTTTTGCACTGCCGCCAGGTAGGACGAAAACCCTCCGCGCTGCGGTTTGTCGTTTCCGGCGGCGCACCAGTTCCCCCAGAATTGAAAAAGGCTTATCAGGAAGAACTGGGGGCTCCGCTGGTAGAATCCTACGGTCAATCCGAATTGGGCGGTTTCGTTGCGCTGGGTTACCCGCGCGCCGAGCATGGGGCAAAATTCAAAGCCATCGGCCCGGAATTGCCCGACCGTGAGGTGCGCATTGCTGACGAAAAGGATAACGAAGTGCCCATCGGTACCCCCGGTGAGATTCTGATTCGCGGCGGCGTAATGATCGGCTACCACAACCTGCCCGAAAAAACCGCCGAAGCCCTGCGCAACGGCTGGCTGCACACCGGAGACATGGGTGTGATGGACGAAGACGGCTACATCCGCCTGGTTGGACGGTGGAGCGAACGCATTATCATGCACGGACAGGTCATCTTTCCGCGTCCCCTGGAAGAGGCTCTCTTGCGCCACCCGGCCGTGCGGTATGCCTGCGTGATTGCCAAAAAGGATCCACAGGCAGGCCAGGTTCCCAAGGCCGTGGTTGAGCTGTATCCGGACGCCACCGCTACACCTGAGGAACTGATGGATCACTGCAACGCTGTTTTGGGCGAAGAAAATACCATTCAGGTGATTGAAATCATCGCCCAGATGCCCATGACCCCCACCGGAAAAATTGGCCGGGCCGATTTACAGGCCCGCGAAGATCAACTGGCCTGAGGCTCCGCGGGTTTTTGGCCACCTCTGCTCGAATATCCAACAGCAGGGGTGGATTATAATTGGCTCAGGAGGTAAACTGTGACTCATGACCGTTTAGCCCGCCTGATTGCCTTGATGAACGCTGCCAGTCTGGATGCAATTGCCCTCATTCCCAGCCCCTCACTGGTGTATCTGACCGGTCTCCATTTTCACCTGAGCGAGCGTCCAACCACCCTCATCATCGCACCGCCCCATACACCCGTTTTGATTGTGCCTGAATTGGAAACAGAAAAGGCACGCCGATCGAAACTTCCTTTACAGTTAATTCCCTTTGGGGATAACCCCGCTGATTGGGAAAAATCATTTAAAGAGGCCGCAGAGGTTTGCCGGCTGCAAGGCAAAATTGTGGGAGTTGAACCCACCCGCTTTCGCTTCCTGGAATGGCAGTTTATCCAAACTGCCGCACGGGATGTCCGTTTTGTGTCTGCCGAGCCGGCTCTGAACGTTCTGCGTCTGCGCAAAGATGAACAGGAACTGGCAGCCATGCGCCGCGCCGTAAAAATTGCCGAACAGGCCTTTGAGCAGATCCTCCCATTGATTAAAGAAGGCATCACCGAGCGGGAACTGGCCGCCGAATTGACCGTTGCTTTGCTGCGTAACGGCTCCGCCCCAGAATTGCCCTTTGCCCCGATTGTGGCCTTTGGGGCTGACAGCGCAAACCCACACGCCGTTCCCAGTGATACACCCCTTAAATCCGGTGATCTGGTGTTGTTTGATTGGGGCGCATCTTATGAAGATTATTTTTCGGATATTACCCGCACGCTTGCGCTGGGTGATCCCGGCGAAGAATTGCGCCATATCTACAACATCGTCCTCCATGCCAATCAGGAAGGACGTGGGGCGGGAAAGCCGGGCTTGCCGGCCGGCGCTGTTGACCGGGCTGCCCGCCGGGTCATCGAGCAGGCCGGATACGGGGACTTTTTCATCCATCGCACCGGACATGGTTTAGGCATGGAAAGCCACGAACCACCCTACCTGTATAGCGAAAATCCCCTCTCACTGGAAAGCGGCATGGTCTACACGGTGGAGCCGGGCATTTATCTGCCGGGCAAGGGTGGGGTACGGATTGAAGATGATGTAGTCGTGACAGCCGATGGCTGTGAGGCCCTTACCAGCCTGCCGCGCGACCTGATCGTTCTATAAAAAGTGACTATGAAACACCCTCGCATCATCTCTGGAGCAGAACCTTTCTTCTTCCCGGCCGGTCAAACCGGCTGCCTGCTGGTACACGGCCTGACTGGCACACCCAAAGAGATGCGCTGGATGGGAGAATACCTGTCAGCGCATGGTATCACTGTGCTCGGTGTCCGACTGGCTGGACATGCCACCGACCCGGCCGATTTACAGCGCACCCGTTGGTGGGACTGGCTCACCAGCGTGGAGGATGGCTTTCAACTGTTGCGCCATTCTTGTGAGAAACTTTTCCTTTGCGGTTTGTCGCTGGGGGGTGCTCTGAGCCTGTATGCGGCTTCCTACTTACCGGTAGAAGGGGTCATTTCAATTTCTGCGCCTTACGAATTGCCGCCGGACTGGCGCTTGAAGTTTATTCGGCTTTTCCGATATATCCAGCCACGCGTTCCCAAAGGCGAACCGGACTGGCGCAATCCCGAGGCCGCTGCCGACCACCTTGATTACCCGTATTATCCCACCGCATCCATTGCGGAATTACGTGATTTACTGGCAGAACTTCGTCAGACTCTCCCCAAAGTTAAGATTCCGGCTCTAATTATCCATTCCTGCGCCGACCGGGGCGTGTTGCCGCATAACGCCGAAAAAATATTTGCTATACTGGGCAGCCCTCACAAAGAGATATTGTGGGTTGAAAACAGTGGCCATGTGGTGGTGCGCGAGCCAGACCGTCAGGTGGTTTTTGAACGCACCTTGCAGTTTATGCAGCAATACGCCGAGACATCATAACACCACAGGAGTTTTTCCCTTGACACTCGAAATCCTCACTTTTTCATTAGGCCCGCTGGACAATAACACCTATCTGCTGGTGGATACTGCCACAAACGAAGCCGTCATCGTTGACCCCACCTTTGACAGCCATCAAATCGCGCAGGTCATTTTGGAGCGCAAAATCAAACTGACTCAAATCTGGTTAACCCATGCCCATTTTGATCATATTGCCGGCGCAAAGTTGTTTTCGCAATTCAGTGAGCCGGCGTTGCCGATTGGTATCCATCGCGATGATCTGGAGCTGTACCTGACGGGGGGTGGAGCGGGTTTGTTTGGGATAAAGATGCCGGACATGCCAGAGCCCACCTTGTTCTTTGAGCACGGCCAAATTTTACAGGTGGGAGAGGAAGAGGTAGAAGTGCGCCACACCCCCGGTCACAGCCGCGGGCATGTCATTTTTTATGCGCCGCAGGCCAACGCCGCCATCGTCGGCGACCTGATCTTCCAAAACGGCGTAGGCCGCACCGACTTGCCCGGTGGCAGCAGCACGCAGCTGCTGAAATCCATTTATCAGCAGGTTCTCACCCTGCCGCCCGAAACCCGCCTTTTACCCGGCCATGGCCCCGAAACCACCGTTCAGGAAGAAGCCGATAATAATCCGTATTTGAATTGAAGCACGCAGGCGAGGATAAGAAGGTGGAGAGTGAAACTTCCTGGATTGAAAAAAATCAATCCTGGCTTATGCCATTTGCATATTTTTTCAGTCGAATCGTACTTTTCCTTGCTTTGATTCCCAACAATTATTATGGTTTTGGCGATTTGCCAGTTTATTACGAATGGACAGCACTGCCCGGCTGGCCGTACTTGGATTACTGGGTGGAATATCCTCCCCTTTTCCCTTTTATCAGTGAAATCTTATTTTTACTCTCAAGCGGGCAAGTCTTCTTGTACGATTTCTTGATTTGCATCATCCTTGCACTCGCTGGTTCAGGAACGATTTACTTTTACCAAAAAATTGCCTACCATTTGTATGAAAATTCCGTTGCCCACTGGCGTAGTGTGATCTTTTTTAGCATCCTGCTCATACTGCCCTATACATGGTGGTATGCAGAACTGCTCACGGTTTTCTGGATGTTGGCAAGTATCTGGTGGATCATGTCCAATCGTCAAATAATGGCGGGACTTGGCATTGCGGCCGGCATACTCTCCAAATGGTTTCCTCTTTTTCTTCTACCCGCCCTTTTCCGGCAATATCCCTTCAAGCAATTTCTCAAAGTTGCTTTCACCACCATAACCATAGTTACCGTTGTCTTTGTCACCTTGTTTATCATATCTCCGGACATGACGTTAGCCTCTTTGAAAGCACAACCGGGACGCAGCTCATGGCAAACTCTTTGGGCATTGCTGGATGGTAATCTGACCACTGGCGCATTCCTGTTCACCGAAGACAGACTTTACCCTGAAATTGCTGGGGTTGCACGGGGTAACCCGCCAC
>DLXG01000158.1:0-2626 GCA_003448875.1 Anaerolineaceae bacterium | reverse complement strand
TGGGGTTGCAGGGGGTACCCCGCCACTAATACCCCCTAGCCTGACATTCCTGTTTTTTGGAGCAGTCGGCATCTGGTTGCTTGTCAAGAGAAATCGGTTTAACAATCTCTCACTACTCGCTTTTACGGGAATAACATGGTCATTGTTTCTACTGTGGTCGCCCGGCTGGAGCCCTCAGTGGATTTTATACCTCTTGCCGCTCATCTTACTTAGCCTTCCAATACAAACAGCCTATCTGCTTTCTTTATTGCTGGTGGGTTTAACCATCGTTGAATGGCCTTTTATGCTGACACGTCATATTTTCGCCAGCCTGTGGATCATTGTTCCTTTGCGGCTGATTCTTCTAATATGCATTGCGAGCCTATGGATTCCACAAATCATTTCCCAAAAAAGCAAATCTTTCTCTTGATCCGGCAAAACTATCATTTTTGGAAACTTCTCTTAACGGGCATTGGTCTTCGATTTAAACACCTCAGTGACAATTCATTTTCTTAGAGAAAACGGCGTAAAGTCAACTCTTTACCAAATAGGCTGGATAATTATTTGGATTTTGATTAGCTCCTTGCCTATTTTCATCACAGACCCAAAATGGATTTATCAATTAATAGACAATCTCAAAGAAAATACTAGCTGGCTTCAACCCAATCTATTCTCATTATTAGTCCAACAATATGATATAACTCCTCTTATTTCAATTCCTTTACTGAGTATGGGTTTATGGTATTGTATTCGTTATTCAATCAGACATAACATTTATGATTCGATAATTCTGAGTATGGCAATTACCACTTTACTCTCACCGTTTATATGGTCGTGGGATTTTGTTCTGTTATTCCCCCTTTTGGTAAATTCATACAGAATAAACCACTCTACGGTACTAAAATTGATCATTAAGGCTGGATATTTAGCAATTACAGTAGTTTTTATTACTCTTAAAATTATTGGTTATTCCTCAGATGAACTTTTTATTTGGGTAGCACCTTCCACACTAGTTCTGTTATTATTAGCAAATACGCTACAGAACAAACTATATCCCTTCTTAAAAAGGTTTCCATGACCCCCACCTCTCGTACCCTTCTCATCATCCTTATCGTTTTCCTTGTCCTCTGCCTGTGCCTGTGTGCCGTGGCTGTTTTTACCGGTGCCTTAGGTGTCTTAATCTTTCGCTCGGAAGCAGCAGACCCGAATAACTCACCCGTCTTTGAATTCACCCCGCCCTTCGAGGACTGGCGCGAAATCACCCCCACTCTCCCGGATATTGACTCTCCCCCTCTGGTAACTACCCCCTCCGGTCTGCCGGCCGGTGACGGCGCCTACGAGACCCTGCAAAGTTTGCAGCAGGCCCTCGTACCGGTCAACGATCCGCGTGAACTGGCTCAACGGCTGGGCGGCAAAGGCGAAATCCCTCAAACCGTACCGTTTAGCGGCCCTTTTCAGGTTGGCGACCGCAAGAAATTTTGGGTGACCAATGTAGACACCACCGAAAACTTTCAGGTAGAAGCCGTTCTGCGTTACGTAACCGAAAATGCCTATTTCTGGATTGAAGACGGTGTTTCTTACAATCAGTCCTCCCTCCGTCGGCTGGCCGAAACCTTTAACGATCAAATTATCCCCACCAACCGTGAGTTTTTCGGCATGGAGTGGAACCCCGGCGTGGACAATGACCCGCGTCTGTTCGTCCTTTACACCCGTGGCGCCGGGAAAAACATTGCAGGCTATTTTTCCTCCGCCGATTCGGTTCATCCTCTGGCACACCAGTATTCCAACGCCCATGAAATGTTCATCCTCAGCGCCGATAATGCCAGACTGGAAGAAGAATTCACCTATGGTGTGCTGGCCCACGAATTTCAGCACATGATTCACTGGTACCGCGACCGCAACGAGGAAACCTGGCTGAATGAAGGCTTTTCCGAACTGGCCGCTTTCCTCAACGGCTACGATCCCGGCGGTTTTGACTATATTTTTTCCATCAATCCCGATCACCAGCTGAACGACTGGCCAACCGACTCCAGCGCAACGACCCCCTATTACGGCGCATCCTTCCTTTTCGTAAATTACTTTTTAGAACGCTTCGGCGAAGAGGCGACCAAAGCGCTGGTTGCCCACCCCGATAACGGTCTGGATAGCATAGACAGCGTACTGGCCAGTCTCACTGCAAACGATCCTCTCACCGGTCAAGTCATTCAGGCTGATGATGTATTTGTGGACTGGACGCTGACCAACTATCTGAATGACCCCCGCATTGGTGACGGGCGTTTTGCCTACACTCAGTATCGCAACGCCCCAACCGTCAATGATACCGAAGTCTTTACCGCGTGCGACGGGCGAAGTCAAACCCGAACCGTCAAACAATATGGCGCAGACTATATCCGCTTCAACTGTCAGGGCAGTTTTACCCTTGAATTTCAGGGCAACAGCGAGGTAGGTGTCCTGCCGGTAGATGCATACTCCGGGAATTATGCCTTCTGGTCGAACAAGGGCGATGAATCCAACATGACCCTGACCCGCGAGTTTGATTTTACTGGTGTTGAATCACCGATCCAGTTATCCTATCGCACATGGTACGATCTGGAAGAGGATTACGACTACCTCTATCTGGTTGCATCTGAAGATAACGGTCAAACGT
>DLXG01000194.1 GCA_003448875.1 Anaerolineaceae bacterium | reverse complement strand
GGGTTTCTCAAGTACGAATCGGAACTCGGAGCCTATCTCTTCACTGCAAAGGAAGGTGCAAAGCTTCCACAAATCCTGGCCAAGTACCGGCGCCTCACCCTGGGCGAAGCAACGCTGGACGCCGAAACGCGCACCATTCAGGTCAAAACCGGTGAGACGTTGGTTACGTTCACTGGCGCGCACCCCTGGAAAGGGCTGTACGAAATCCTGCGCGAAATGAATGAAGAGCTGCTGCGCACTGATGCCGGAATCGTGGTGTGGAAGATCACCAAAAAGGAGAACCAGAGTGCGGTTTTGCACGAGCGGCTATTTCCAGGCGCGGTACCCAAGCTGCGCAATGGACAGGCCATGGGCTACATCAGCGGTTTTGCCTACGACAGCGATCATAATCTGGTGTATGTCGGTCTGACCGGCTATAAAACCAGTCTGGAATCGCTGCGCGTGACGCTGATGGCGAATAAGCCAATGAGCATGTCGCAAGAAGACACGGGCGATGTCAGCCTGCTGCCGGTCGAGAAGTACGAACAGGCCTGGCAGCCGATGCCGGAATATACCAGCCATCACGCGACCTTTGTGGCGCGTAACGCGCTGCCCGGTAAATGGGAACCCGAAGACCTCTCAACCTACCTGCTCGTATTCAAAGGTTCAACCAGCCCTGCGCAAGAACTGCAGCGGCTGTTTGTTGAACGGCTCAAAGAAGCGCTGGAAATCCCCATTCTTGATGATTGGGGTGTGGAACTGTGGAAACAGGCCCGCGACCAGCGTTTTGTACTGGAACTAACCACCGGTGGTGACTGCGTGCAAGGAGCGCGAATCGACCTGCAAGCAGACTGGAAAGGCTTGATCGCCGGTCTGCTCAAGCAAGAAACGCTCAAACTCACCGCCTGATAGAGAAGGTAACCAATTGACCCCGGAGGGGCGCGCTTTCCCCTCCAGGGGTGAATCGCGACTCCTGCGGGGTCTTTTTATTTCCCCAAAGGAGTCGAATATGCGTCCACCAGCCATCGAAAAGATGGGGTATTACCTCACCGACCAACCGGTGATCGAAGTCATTCAAAGCCATATTGTGCCTGCTGAGACCCGGGCTCGACTGTTTGATCCCTGTGCGGGTGAAGGTCAGGCGGCTTCACAGCTTGGCCAGGCTCTCAACTGCGAAACCTGGGGCGTGGAGCTGTCACCGGAACGCGCGGCAAAAGCTGAGCAAGTCATGGATAAGGTTTACCAGGCCCCCTGGCAAGCCTGCTTCCTGACCGATGAAAGCATCTCCTGCCTCTTCTTGAATCCGCCTTACGAGTTCGACCGCTTTGACGATCAAAAACGGCTCGAATTGGAGTTTCTGAAATCCACAACGCCCAAGCTGGCTCGCGGCGGGTTATTGGTCTACATCATCCCTCAGCGTATCCTGGGCATGCCCGAAGTTGCCCGGCTGTTGGGTGGGCATTACGAGAACATACGCATCTATCGGTTCCCCGACGGGCTGTTCGAGAAGTTCCAGCAGGTGGTGGTGTTCGCCACTCGCCGGCTGGCTTACAAGATCCCCGGAGATCGAGAAGTCAGCGAAATCACGAGCCAGTCACAATGCGAGACCGTGCCAATCCAGCCCATTGCGCAACCGGTCTACCAGCTTGTTCCATCCCCTGTTCGCGGGGCAAACAGCCGCCCGGTAATGTTCAAGCGCATGGACTGGGAGCCCGAAGAGGTGGTTGAAGCCACCCAGAAAGCTGGCGTGCAAACCACGTCTGAATGGCTGGATCTTATCAATCCTTCCCGCGGCCTGGCGACGCTCGCCCAACCGGTGATGCCGCTCAAGAAGGGCCACGTGGCGATGCTGATGGCCTCCGGCATGATGGGAACGGTCCGGCTGACCGACGAAGAAGGCCGCCCGATGTTGATCAAAGGGCGGGTGATCAAAGTCGTTGAGAAAAGTGAGGAAACTGACAGCAAAGACAGCGGTATGGTAGTGGAAACCTACAAGGACCGTTTCGTCACCACGGTGGCCGTGCTCAAACAAGACGGCGTGCAGGTGATCCAGGCCGTGAAGGGCTTATCGGATTTCATGAAGGCGCACGGCGAGAAGATCGCCGGGCATGTGCTGGAAACCTACCGGCCGCTCTACAACCTAGATCCAACTGCTGATGAAACTGCGATCCTGAATACGCTTGGGACAGGGCGAAAGCCCTTGCCCGGGCAGGAACGGCCGGGATTGTTGCCAACCCAGCGGCACGTCGCAGCTGCTTTGGCGCGTTCCATTCGCAAGAATAGGGTGGCGAACTGCCAGAGCGAAATGGGGACGGGAAAAACGACAATGGCGGCTGGGGTTATCGAACTGCTTCATGCATACCCGGCCCTGATCGTCTGCCCGCCGCACCTGGTTCCCAAGTGGATCCGCGAGATCGAGGAAGTCATTCCCGGTGCGCACGCGCGGGAACTGCGCCGGATCGGACGAAACGCGAATGAGATGGCCGATGCAAATGACGTGCGCGATTTCCTGGAGCAATACCAGGTGGTAGCTCGAAACGCAAATGAGAAGGGTTTGCCTGCGCCCAGGTGGGTGGCGGTCGTGGCTCATACCTCGGCCAAGTTTGGGGCGGGTTGGCAGCCGGCAGTGGTGATGCGCAAGACTGAACACCCACTGACCGGTAAAAGGGTCGATGCCTGCGCCTGCCCGGCCTGTGGCAAGATCATCACAAAGGAGGAAGATGGCTTCGCTGTACCAGTCACGGATCTGAAAGACCTGGCCGACAAACGCCGCTTCTGTAACAACCAGATCCCTGGCTGGCAGTTTGATAGCCGCCAACAAAGGAAATTGGATGACAATGGGAATCCGATCTGGGGAACGCGGAAATGCGGCCAAGCCCTGTTTGAGTTCTCCGGCGCCCGCCGGCATTCGATTGCCGAATACATCGCCAAACACGCAAAGGGAGCCTTCAAGCTGCTGGTCGCGGACGAAGTCCACCAGTTCCAGGCCAAGGCCTCTGACCGAGGCGTAGCATTTCACCAGTTGGTCACGGCCTGTAAAAGCACGCTGACCCTCACCGGCACATTCTTCGGCGGCAAGAGTACCTCGATCTTCTGGCTGCTGCATCGCCTGAACGCTGGTGTCCGGCGCGATTTCGCCTTCCAGGATGAAAAGCGCTGGGCGCGGCTGTATGGCGTGCTGGAAACTCAGCGCCGCCGGCGGAGAGACGAGGATGACGATGATGGTGTGTTCACGGGTAACCGGCGCTATCGCAACCAGGCCAAAGAGCAACCAGGCGTCAGCCCGGCGATCGTAAGCCGGTTGCTGGACACGACCGTGTTCCTGAGCCTCAAAGATCTGAACCTGGCGCTCCCGGCTTACAAGGAGGAAGTGGTTTCGCTCGACATGTTGGAGGATCAGGGTGATCAGTACCGCGGCATGGATACCGCGCTCAAACAGCTCGCCATTCAGTCCCGGCGCTATCTCTCGACCTGGCTGCAATGGAGCCTGGCACGACCGAACTCGGCCTTCCGGGATGAAGCGGTGATGGTCGATGAAGTGGACGGCGAAGATGGTGAATCGGTTCGAAAAGTCACCCTGATGGATCTGCCGGCAATCAACCCCGACGGTCATAAATGGCTGCCCAAGGAAAACTGGCTGGCCAGCTTCTGCAAGGCCGAAAAACAGCAGGGGCGAAAAGTGCTGGTGTATCTGCGCCAGACCGGAACACGAGACATTCAGGCTCGTGTGGAACTGCCACTGCAAGCGGCCGGTCTGCGCGTGACCATCCTGGGTGGGAACATCAACCCGCGCAAACGGGAAGAATGGATCGCCAAACGCGTCAACGGCATCGACGTGATGATCTGTAACCCACGCCTGGTGGAAACCGGCCTGGATCTGGTTCAATTCTCGACCGTCATCTTTTTCGAGCCGGAATATTCGCTTTACACGATGTGGCAAAGCGTCCGGCGGGTGTGGCGGTTGGGGCAAACGCAGCCGGTCAAGGCAATCTTCTCGGTCTACAACTCGACCATGGAAGCAACCGCCCTCAGGTTGATGGGGCGCAAGATGAAAGCCGCACAGCTCGTGTACGGGGATGAGGTTGGTGGCGCGATTGTGCCCGAAGATGAAGGCGACTTCCTGACCCAACTGGCGCGCGATGTGCTGGATGGGGCAAAGCTGCCGGACCTGCAAACCCTATTCGCTGATGACCTGCAGGTGAGTCACAACCCTCTAGGCAGCCTGACGACACCGAGTGCGGCGATCCTACCAGGCCCGAAGGTGCTGACCTGGGACGAGTGGGTGACGCAGAAGTCGGTAACTGTTAGAAAAACGAGGAGAAAGGAGGTGGTACCGGAGAGTCAGATGGAATTGGGAATATGATTTTAAAGGGCTTTGAGGTGACTCGAGCCCTTTATATTTTTAACAAACATAAGACAGTTATTATTAACTTGGCAAGATAATTACTATAAAATACATTCGTATTATATACATTATACGCCTTCGGCAAAATCTACTTCATCAGCATCTCTTGATAGATATTGAGCGTACAACTTGAGTAAACGCTCTGCACCTGGTGGCCTTATACGCCCTACCCTTTTTAACCCAAAGTTGAAAACACCATTTTTATATGGTGTAACCGCTAAACCTAAATCAGTTATTGATATTTTGGGCATTGTAGCTTGCCATATCTTTCTTTGAACATCCTGATCAGTAATATTTCTTAACTGTGTCTCAAAAATTTTTAAGTCCTGTTCATAATTGCTAAATGTTTCGATCAGCTTTCTTGTTCGTATTATCCAACCAGGGGTAAAACGAGTAGATGGCTTCCTTCGTTTCTGCTTTCGAATGTCAATTTCACATAATCCTAAAGCGTGAATAACTGCTAGATCTAGTACTTCCACATCGACGTGGAAACTTTTTGCAAATGAAATAATAGCGATATTTTGTCGATCTAAGAAATAATAATCTAGTTTCGCATGAGTTTTCCAATACGAACTCGCGAATTTCTTGGCAGCCGATTCCCTTTCGATTAAAACCAATGGAACAGCAAGATTGGGGTTATTTCGTGCTCCATCCTTACGCATTAGTAAATCACATGGTTGCCCCAATAAAACATAAAGCTTTTGTTCATCAAGGGACGAAAAAATATCCCCTGTTTCTAGAGGTGCATGTAGAAGGATATTGTTTTCTTCAAATAGTTCTTTTCTCCGAATAGGCTTTACTTGTGGATAACCGTATTTTAATATACCGTTGAGATCCACTTCGTTCAACTTCCTAGCCAATTCAAAATTTTGTGTCATTTTCCGAGAATTGCCTAATCCCAACATAGCTCTAACAAATGAATCTTTCTGAAATATCTGATAAATCCTCATCAAAGTTTCGGCTTCCCATACGCCATCATTATGTGACGATTGAAGAACCATCTGGTCAAAATCATAAACATCCAAGTTTTGAAGTTCCTGAAGAGCTAAATGGCTTCCTTTTTTTACAATATTAATCGCAACTTTCTTTATGTTTTCAACATGTAGATTTAATGCTGCCTTTTTTAACCCATCAGCAAAAAGTGCCGGGGATTCACCATTCGACAACCTTAGCTTTGCTAAAGGTAAGAATTCATGAAGTTCTAAACTGTTAGATTTAGCTAAATGCCTCCAGGCGACCATCTCACCTTCAAGCGACGTTATTGTATGGGTGAGTAAGCAACATATCACGTTATCATGGTTGCCGCGTTCAATAATTTCTTTTACTAGCCCGATTCCGCTTCTCGGTCCTGTATCAGAAAATCCACTCGCCCAACTCAAATCCTGATCAAAAAAGCACATGGCTTTTGCTTGCGGAGATGCGGATAAAAGCAACTCCTCTTTTTGTAACATCCACTGGGTAGGGGACAATAAGACAACTTGGATTTCGCCAGGGAATATTCCAGAAAATCTCCCAACCACTATATTATCTTGTGACAGACTTTTGCCGAGTATTCGGGCTACGTTGATCGCTATTTCTTTTTGATTAGCAGACCGGAGGTTCCCCCAATAGTGACGAAATGCTTGTGCCCAAATATCGCGATTTGCATAAAAGGGGATATCAGTGAATATTTCTTGTACTTGAGGAAGATTATTGTTTTGCTGATCACTAAGCCAGCCAATCATGGTTTCCACTTCAAATCTCTCTTCAAAATAATCATCTACATAGATGATCCGATTGATTTGAAAATTTCGCATTATTGACTGAATCGCTTGAGTAGCTAACTCACCTTCATTTCTGACTACCATTTACCACCCCCGTGAAGTCAATCTGGAAAATATACCTGCGGCCAAAATGGTTTGTTTCCGGAAGCAGAGTAATACCACAGCCGCTAGAGTCTAAGAGTTCTCGTACAATGAATAATCCTAGTCCACGCCCTATATTCTTGGGCTTGGTTGTAACGAAAGGTTGAAATATGGAATTTTCAATTGACCGATCTATCCCTAATCCATTATCGAAAATTGAAAGGAAAGGATATTCTGATCTGATAGTAATCTCAGGGTCTTCGATTTCTTTTCTTCGAACAGCTTCTTTTAGCCAATATTCTGAGTTCAATATTAAATTGTCAGCAATTTGGGTTAATTTACCTTTATTGATAAGCAAGGTGAAATTATCAAATGGTTTTTCAATTGTAATCTTTATCCCTGTTCCTTTGAATCGCCCATCACGGCCAGTATAAAACTCGCGTAAATCATCGAAAAAGTCCTGAATGCTTATCTCATCCTTTGTTTCTCTAACGTACCTAAGTGAAGGGGCCAGATGGCTAAGTTGCTTTCGAAGTGCGGAAATCGCACTGTGTACATACTCTGTGTATGTAACGATATCAATGTGAACAACTTTCTTTGTTCGTATCGCCTCAGTTAATTGCTTAGTTTTTTCAGCAAGGTTATCGGCTACAGTATGAATTTCATGTGACAGAGCTTCTGCAGTTAAGCCAAGCCCTGCTAATTCCGAGAATTGCGTAAGTTGATCCTCGAGTATCTCCACTTCCGCTTCAAGTGCAATTGCACGTGACTCAAGATGTTTTAATCGTCCCAATAAAGCTAGCAGCTCTCGAACCATAGTTCGAGCTTCAGATAATTTTTCGCCCGCTTCAGCAAGAACAGGAGACAGCTTTCGTTCTTCTTGAGATGCCAACAGAGGTGTTTGTTGAACTCGGCTGACAATTCCTTGTACCGAATCGGTGATTTCATCTAACCCTTGATTGAGCTTTATTACCTGTTTTTCTATGGTCTGAGCTGCTGCAGTTGTTTCGTGGATTTCCTCAAACACATTATCAGAAAATGGCTGGCCAGTTTGTTGTATTGCATATAGTTTTTTGAATTCGTTGTAACTACGTCTCAGATTATTAAAAAACACATCTAGTATGCCGACAAATTTCCCCATAATCAGCGAAAAATTGCGCGAATATGGATTGTCTATGAAACCCTCTCGATCGGTTTTTTCCTCTAGCTGGCTATTTTCTTGTGCTGTTAGCGCAACATAACCAATAACATTCCTGGGGCGTAACCCATAAAAGGATCGCCCTGATGTTTGCCCGCCCCCTAAGCTCAGCCAATCGTTGCCTTCAAATCCATAAGGGCGAATACCAAACCCATCACGATAAATCCGTATACCAACATGTTGTCCTACAAATTCTTTATAATCTGCTCCTTTGCTATAAATATCTTCTAATGGTTCTAAATTGACTCCTCTAAATAAAAATTCATCAATTTCTCCATGAAACTTTCCGGGATTCGCAAGGTTCCCGTGTTTGTCTAATGCCAATCCGCTAACCGATCTAAGGTCTAGTGTTTGTTCAAAAAAAACAAACCAACCTTCTTTTCCCATGTATTCCAGGTTTGATATTGAGAAACGATTGTTGCGATCCACAAGATAGTTATAAAAGGCTTTACCGCGATCTCTAGCTAAAATTTGATTATAGATATCTTCTTTTTCTTCGCCTAATCCTTTAAGCCTTGGTAACTTTAATTTACCGCTCAATATTAACTTCTGGTCCCCGTTTTTGTCGAAGGAAAATTCGAAGCGCGATAAAGAGACATCACGAAGACTGGATGAGATCGTTTGTAAATCAAACCTAATCCCATTAATTGTTAGGTAAACGTTGAACGACCTAACTTCTTCAAACGGGAAAATCAGTTGAGACAACTGGCCTATTATTTTTTGTTGAGCTTCTCCTAGCCATACTCCAGGTTCTCTTAGATTTGTAATGAATAGCCGTGTCCCACGTACATGTTTTTTGGTGATGGTTGACTTTAGTTCGACTGGAACATCTGAAAGCGCTTTATCTTCAGAAAAGTCGTTCCAGTCAAATGCTACATGGTATAAGACATTCTGCTCTGAGGCATTTGTAAACTCAGGGTCTTTCTGGGTGAACAATTCTAAGCAACTACCGAGGCGCTGAGTACTAAGCCTTCCTACCCCCTTTTTTCCAAGCGGTGTACGTTTTTTCTTAGGAGTCAGTTCTCCTGTCTTCCTCATTTCTCTCTTTGCAGAAAATGAAATAGTGAGCCAACCTTTATCAATCTCGCTTTCTGTCATCCCAATTCCGTCATCCTCAATGAGAATGTAACCAGGTTTAGTGGAATTGTTTGCATTTTCGCTGTAGAATAATTTCTCAGACGGCCAACTATTGGTGTCGATCACCACATTAACATAACTTGCATCGGCATCATAGGCGTTTTTTACCAATTCAATGAGTGCAGTGATTTCATCAGAAACCAACTCTTCTCCTAGTTGTTTGACAACTGCTGCACTAATGTCAAAATGGGGTTTATCACTCATTGGGCACATATCCATTCGGCCGTTTTCTGAAAATCATTATTTTTTCCGATCCCATTAATTGGGCGATTTTATTTTTATGGGGCATCCTCTTAAAGTGAATATTACGATTAATGTCTACAACTAGAGTGGCGTGGCGGCTTGATAATAATTCTATCAATATTTGATCATTCGGAATTTCCATTCCGCCCACATTCCGATTTCCAATGGTCCATACAAGGTAAGCATTATCTGCTAAAGACGACATTATACGATCCAGTGCGGCAATAAAATCCAAATAGAAAGCCGCTATTCGTGCTTTACGATCTGGAGGTTGTTTGGTTTTCTTAAAACATTCGAATACATTCACAAGACTTGCTGATTGCTGTTCCAATTCCGATGTCTTTTCATCCAACAATTTTCTCGAGATATGTCCACCAAGGCTTCGACGATCTATTTCTTGAGTAGTTCGCAAATAAGAGGTGTCAACATGTTGGTCTATGTCTGCAAGATCAATCCATTGAAGAGGTAAATAAGCATGCTGCCCATAAGGCACTGTACTGGTATTGTCGCCATATGGAGGAGATGTAACTAATAAATCGAAGCCAGCTGTATTGGTGTTGTGTAACGTAGGTAATGTTTCGCTTGTACTACCCAAAATCAATTCCGTCCTTCGAGTATATCGATCCTCGACGATACGGCCAGCTTGAGACAAGGAGCTTTTAAAACTTATAACATCTGTAGCACTTAGTTCAAGTAAGCTTTCAAATATTGTAACCGGGGATATGGTGCGTTCTTCAATTTCGGATGCAGGGCGGGCGTGTAATTTGTAGGTTGATGTCCTATCATTGCTTGTGAGTCTTATGGTTTCGGCAAAAATTGCCCATAAAATCCTACGGATTCGAATATCTTCTTGAGTCGTGATGGCTCTACGAATCTTTGAAAGGGAAATTGACACATCGGGCTTAAACCACTTCCCCATATTATGGAAATTTACCGATACATCTGTCCTGTCGTCTGCCCTTACTGAGGATATTACCTCTTTGAAGGCAGTACGCAATTCCTGGTCACTCCAACCCAGGTCGGTCTTAGCTTTCGTCACGAGAATAGCTAGAGGATTAATGTCCTGTCCATAACAATCGAGCCCATAACTCATCGCAGCAGTAAATGTTGTGCCTGCTCCGACATATGGATCCAGCATGTTAGAAATATTAGGTTTGACCCCTAGAATAAGTTCTATTACTTTTTTTTGAACTATGGGAACCATCATCGCGGGATATTGGAATAGCGAGTGCGCATACTCCCGTGGATCTCTCTTTATAGAAGACCAGAAATCAATATCCTGTTCTGTAAATTTTTCAATCTCAGAACAAAGATTTTTGTCGATTTGTTCAGGAGTTACCGCAGCATTGTGATCAGGTCTCATGTATCCCGCTATTTTTGAGGAATTTGAATCTTTTATTTTACCCGGTTATCCGTCCTTGTAAAGAATTATCCTATAATTTTTATTTTTCGCAATTTAAAACCTGAGGCTTCTTCTGCAAATGTGTAAAATCAATTAGGGCGAACATACGAAATCATATGTTTTTAGATACTTTTTCGGTCTCCCCGCCTGGCTCGATGTGAATAAATTCGCACTTACTTGCTAAAGCTGCAACCAGCAAATTGCGCTGCCGCGCAGCTTCCTTCGTCACACGATGTGTTTTCTGATCGAACATCGACACCAATAACAGATGGCCCTGCTGGACAGACTGACTCCATCCCTTCGGAATCCTCATCCCCTCCAACCTTCTTGCCAGGCAAATCACGATCGGGTCCTTGCCTTTGAGCAAAATCTCCAGCATATCCTTCTCGACCGGCGTATGAAATCCACTGATCACCGGGATTTCTTTCTCTCGTAGCTCACGAGCCAGATCGTAAGCTTTCAGGATGGCATCGCCCGGGCATTTGCGCGAGCAAAATAGAGCGGTCAGCGGCAGTCGCAGCAGGTCGGGATTGCCAAGCGTATGAAGCGCCGGCAAGTTGGGGAAATATGTCGCTAATCGGTCTTTGGGATATATTTCATCTTCTGGTGAAATGACAATGATATCAGCCATGAATCCCCATCATTTCCTATTCGCCAGGCTTCTGCAAAAGGGCGCGCATCTCACCTAAATTTAGCACGATTTTCTGCATATCGGCGATGGCGTTTAGATCTTCGACCTGCATGCCTTCCGCGCGAAAGGCGATTGTCAACGGCACCGCCGATGCTTCTTCGTTCATCAAATCGCTCAAGGAGACGCCAAACAAGCTACCCAGCCTTTCCAGATGATCGACCTGGAACGGACGTTTGCCCTTTTCGCACTTCGAAATCGTGCTTTGATCCACTCCCAAAAATTGCGCAATCTGTACTTGATTTATACCGGACTTTACGCGCAGCGCCTTAATCTTTTGTCCGATGGTGGTACTCGTCATCATGTCTCTCTCCGGTCAAATATCCTGACACCAAGAACTTACTTACAATATTCTCACAAATACCGCCTTACCCGGCGACAATAGGCCGCATATTCATGCCCATAATGCTGTTTCAAGTACGCCTCTTCGCGCAAAACCTGGCGATGGAATAGCCATATAGCGGCGGTGAGGAAGATCAACAGGATCCAATTGGGCAAGACCAGGAATTGACCCACCAGGATGATGGCAAAAGCAACATAGATGGGATTGCGGCTGAAAGCAAAGCTGCCGGTCGTGATGAGCTGGTCGGGGTGCTCTTGATCGATGCCAACCCGAAAGCTGCGTCCAAAGGAAACCAGGGTCCAAAAGAGCAGTGACAGCCCTGCCAGGCAAAAGAGCACGCCGGCCCAGGCAACGGCCTCGGCTTGAAAGAATCGCTGCGTGCTTACGCTTGGCCAATGGAAAGCCGCCGCGAAGACGAGATAGAAATAAAACAACGCAAACGGTGGGATGAGGAAATCGGTTTTGTCGATTTTGCCAAACTGCATGGCCGCCACGCCCTGTCGCTTTAACAGGAAGGCTCGGGTCACTACCATCCCCAGCATGAGCACAATGGTTAGGACTGCAAAATACCCCGGCATACGGAATTCTCCTTGGGTTTTACTGGATGGAACGACTATTCTTCTTCGTTTTCCTCAGATTCTCTTCCGAGCCGATACTTCACATCTAGGTTATTGAGAAAATCTATTTCACGAGCAAGGAATCCATAATGTTGTCCTATTTCCTCATCGATTTGATCAAGTAGAGGCTTTGATTTACTTATTCGAAATTCCTGAAACTCGCAGTCCTGTCGTACTCTTATAAATGAATTTTTCTGATAGTCTCCCATAAGCAGGTCAAATAACTGCAATAGGTTTGTCTCATCCGCGTTTATTGTGCCAATGGGAAACTTAGCCACGTCCGTGCCGGTAATATTTCTGCCATTTCCCATTGAAATAAACCAGAAGAAGAAAAGGCTGCTATTTAAAATTGCCCCTATTACCTTTCCAGACAGTTGATCTCTGAAAAACAAATCTCGGAAGTGGTGAATTGATCTTTGTCTTGTTGGGCTCTTAAAATATTGTTCAAAGTCCATGGCCCTAATCCAGTATCGTGGGCTTCGGTGATAGTGCAACAAGAATCCAGAGTTATGTCCTGTAAAATAGTTTTCAACACATAATGCTTTGTACTTTTCTAGCTTTTCAATTACATCATACGCTTCTTGGCTTCCTATCTGTGGAATCCTCAGTAAACGAGGATGATAATACGATCGAAAGTACCGCAGATTAGAAAATAGATGTTCTCTTTCCTCAGCGTTCCAGTGATGATATTTGGTTGTCCAAATTTGAGCACTTTGGCGTTTCTCTGCTTTACTTGCTAGAACTATACTAAGTCTTTGATCAACCCCATCAAATAGTTTTGAAGGTCGAATCGCATAACTGCTAAAATGCATTACAAAGAAGGATTCAAACAAAACCTTTCTAAGTGATTCTGCATCATCTAATCCCATTATCCCCGCTGGCACAATCATTCCGAACTTACCAGGCGTTCTTATGATTTGACAAGAACGCTCCATACAAAATGCATAGAGATTATCAGCCGATGCAGACTTATAAAGGCCATCTAATTGATATTCGCTTTTAACAATTCGGTATTCCACATATGGTGGGTTTCCAATGATGACATCAAATCCCCCTGACTTCATAATGCCATAAAAATCCACAAACCAGTGGAAGGGCTGATAAGATCCGAGCCATCTCTTATATGCATCTTCTTTTATCGGCGCATTTAAGTAGCGCAGTGCAAGGGCACGGTTCAACTCGTTATTAAGCTCATAAAACCGCTTACGAAGTTCCTCTTTCGCGCTGGCGAATGCCGCCGAGTCCATTTCTTCCTCGGTTTGCATCTGCCGGAAGCGCTGGAATGCCTTATCAGCCAGCTCGGCCTGTTCTTCTACCCGGTCGGCCGCCTCGTTCTCCCCGAATAAGCCTAATGTCCCTTGCTGCCCCTGGCTGGTCAGCACCCGGCGCACTTCCTCGCGGGTGGATAAGCCGATCAGCGTATTCCCAGCCCGCACGTTGAAGTCAATATCCGGCAGCGGTTCAATCTTTTCCACTCCATCCACCTGGGCAATCAGCTTGAGGAACAGGCGCAGCTTGCAGATTTCTACCGCCTCTTCCATGATGTCCACGCCGTACAGGTTCTGCACGATAATGCTTTTGAAGATGAAGTAACTGTGGTTGGGGTGGCGGGCTACCTGGTTGAGGGTCTTACGGAAGTCGCTGAATTTTTCCGGGCGGTGTTTTTCCCCTTGTTCGGCGGCCGCGTCCAGCTCATCTATAAAGCTCTGCATACGGTCCAGGCAGGCTTCGTACAGCGGTTCAAGGGTATTTAATGCAGCAAACAGGAACGCGCCCGAACCGCAAGTGGGGTCCAGCACCTTGATGTCGATGAGCGATTTCCAGAATGCGCGCACCAGCTCCGGCCCCTCACTGCCTTCGATTACATCCTGAGCGAACTGCTGGATATCCAGGTTGTAGGTGATCAGGTCGTTGATGTCGCGCACCTCGCCGGCTGCCAGGCGGGCGCGCACTTCCTCGGCCCGCTGGCGGCGGGCCGCCGTCTCGCGCCAGATCTCGGTCGGCAGGGCATGGGCTTCGCCGGCGGGCCGGTTCCAATCGCCGCGCTGGGCGACGTCGCTCACACCGGCGGCAATGTTCCCCGGCAGAGGCAGATCGAGCCCGTGCAGCATGGCCGGGTAGATGTAGCGGTCTGGGTCGGCAGCCAGATACTTCCACACCGCGCTTTCACCCTCGAAGGCGATGCGGCAGTCCTTGCGCGCGCGCTCAAACAACGCCGGCAGGATGGTGTATTTGGAGATGTAGCCGGTGATGTCCTCTTTGGTGTAGTACGCCCCCATCTGCTTCTGGTTGATGTACTTCTCGAAGATAAAGCCCAGCACATCCGGGTTGATCTCTTTGTCATCACGCAGCGGGCGCTCGTCCAGGTGCCAGTTATACCCATCGAAGAAATCAAACAGGCGTGTAAAAGCCGCATCGGGGATCTGAATAGCCTGGCCAAAGCGTTCTTCTAGTTGGTGTCGCTGGAAGATACCGCCGTTCAGGTAGGGTACGTTTCCCAGCAAGGCGCGGGCCTGCGGGGAACGCTCCTTTTTGGCGAAGCCCTCGAAGAACAGCGGGCAAAGAAACTCGCGATAGAAACGATCTTCGCCCAACTGTTGGCGCGTGCGCTCAAGCCGGTTGCGCAGGTAATGCTGGTCGCCATCTAGAAAGCCTTTCCACTGGATGAAATACACGAACATCAGCCGGTTGAGCGTCACCGAAATATACCAGCGCTGCATATCTTCATCGGGGATGCCTTGAAGGAATTTAAGGAAAGCCATTTGTTCTGTCTTGAACCGCTCATAGAAGCGTTTGGTCACCCGTTCCAGGTCGAATCCGGCCCGCACCCGGCTGGTCACGTCAACGATGGTCAATCCTTCCTCTTCTTCCAGGCTAAAGGCCAGGGTCTGCAAGCGCTGAATCAGGGCTTCGCCGCTTTGGCCCGCGCCAAAGCCAATTTCGCGGCCAGCGCTGGGTTTGCCCGGTTCGCGACGCACCCACTGCCACTTTTGCTGCGTGTTGGCCGTATCCGTAAAGATAATCAGGTGTTCGTGGAAGGTTTTGCGCGCCTTGGCGTCGATCTTGCGACGGATGGCATAATCGGGGAAAGGCTGACCGGCCGGCGTGGGGCAGTGGAATACCACCAGGCCGCGTTTCTGCGCTACGGCTTGCAGGCAGTAATCCTGTCCATCCACCTGCACGGTTGCATCGGTATTGGCTTTATCCCAACCCAGTTCATTGATAAACAGCTTGCGAAAGTCAAAGGCGTGCAACTGCTTGCGCAGGCGGTCAACGTTGATATTCATTCCCCATTACTCCTCATTATGTACATTTACCGGTCAGCGCTCATTATGTGGATAAGAACTTATCCGGTCGGATAAGTCAGGCCCAGACTGCAAATGATTTGCGGATCGCGCTGTTCCACTTCCTCCTCCACGATACACAACCGGTCTTCGGCCCGCAGACTCACCACCAACTCCGCCAGTTGTTGGTCACCGATGCCCGAACGAAGCTGGCGGTTCAGAATATCCCGCGCCGTTTCACGCAGCGGGAAGCGGTAGATCTCGTCCACGGCGCGCAGCAGTTCCTGTGTCACGAAGAGCGTGCCCTGGTTTTGGTCTACGAAGCGTTTGAGCTTTTCATAGGTGCGGAAACGCGCTCCGGACGGCCGCCCAAGCTGCCCGCCGGTCACCCGTTCCTGGGCGTTGACCAGCTCCACGGCTTTCGCAACCAGCCCGTGATGGTTCGGCGCGTGGGGCAAGGCCGGGGTATCGGGAGCGCACTCCGCCGCGCGAAGGATTTCAAACTGGCTTTCAGTGACGCTGTTGCCTTGATTATCTACCCAGGCCAGCGCATCGTTTCCGTCGCCGGTCCGCAGGTATACCAATGCACCATCCGGCGAAAGCGTGGTGGCCAGGTGGGCTTTGGTAGAAAAGGCCACCTGGGGCAAATCCGGGATGATCTGCTGCAGCGCCGGGTCGTGGCTGATGGCGTTCTTCCAGATCTGGTAAGCATAAGAGGCCAGGTCTACCTCGTTGTCTTCTTCTCCATCCAGAATACCGGCCTTTTCGTTATACAGGTCCACCACGGCCTGGTCGTTCTGGTCGTCGTCGAAGAAGGCTTCATCCGTGCCCACTACTTCGGCGTTTTCCTTCAGCCGCTGGCGTACGCGGGCGCGCAGGCGCAGGATGCGTTCCACCCCATCGGCGGGCAGGAAGGAGTAGCACAAAATTTTCTCCGCCCGCTGTCCGATGCGGTCCACGCGGCCGGCGCGCTGAATCAGCCGCACGATTGCCCAGGGCAGGTCGTAGTTGATCACAATCGAGCCGTCTTGTAAGTTTTGGCCCTCGCTCAGCACGTCCGTCGCCGCCAGGATGCGCAACTCTTCATCCACTCGCACCTGGTTGCGCACCCCGTTGCTTTCCGGGCTGAAGCGCCAGGCCAGTTGGGTCGGGTCCGATGAGCCGCCGGTCGCCCCGGCGAACTGTGGAATACCCAAAGCTCGGAAGGCGCCATCCAGGTAGCGCACGGTATCGGCAAATTGGGTAAAGAGCAGCACCTTCTGTCCGGCGTGTTGATGCTGCATCAGATCAAGCAGCGCCTGGAGTTTGGTGTCGCGCCGCCAATCCCACTGACCACAGCTGCTTAACACGCCAATCAAACTCAATGCGTCCTTGCGAAGATCTTTTGCAAGTTGCGCGTTTAATAACCCGGCGCTCAGCCACTTGAAACGAGCCAGGTAATTCTGCCGGTAGGCCTGATAGATCTCCGCGGCGCGTTGGCGGAACTGTCCTTCGGTACGCAAGCCGCCATTGCGCGGCGCTTCAAGCTGTGCTTCCTCGCCAACCATTTCATCCAGAGCTTCATCCACGCTGGGATCGTCAATGAAGCCCGTCTGGTCCACATCTTCATCGTTGGTACGGGTATCCAGCAGCCCCAAATCTTGCGTGCCAATCGGTAACGGAAGATCGTTTTCTAAAGCATGCAGGAAAATGTAGTTGCGTAGAATATGCCGCTCCACCGATTGTAGGAAAACCTGGCCGCTGCTCTCCAGCCGCTTGAACAGGTTGGTGCGGCAGAAACCCATCAGGCGCTTGCCGCCACGAGATAGGTCTTGCAGTGTGCGTTTCTCTTGCTCAGTCGGCTGCACTTTCAAACGAGCCGGCACATAATTCCCCATACCGTAGCGGGGCAGGGATAGGTTATTGATCGCGTCTACCACATCGGGAGAAAATAGGCGGGCATACTGGTCCGCCGGATCATTCTCATCAATTGAAAAGCGCACCGTTTTTGGCATGCGGTTGGGAAAGAAAGAGCGCTGCCCATTGGCCAGCAGTAGAAAATGGCGGTTCGTTTCTGGGTCAATCTGAGCGTAGTTCTGCAAAATAAAGCTGCGCGTGCGGCGGACCATGTACAGTCGCATCAACTCGCGCCAGTCGTCCGGGTAGGCGCTGTGCTCAAAGGCGGCCAGCGAGCGCACCGAGCACTGGTGGGCGCGGATAAATTCGGTCTCGCCCATGTCGCGCAGCAGCCGCTCGGGACGAATGCCCAGCTCTTGATCTTCCGCTACGAACAGGCGCAGCTGGTTGGAAAGATCGAGATAAGTCTTGTTATAAGGCGTGGCGGAGAGCAGGATCACCCGACTCTCATTCTTCTGAATGTACTCCTGAATGATCTTGTAGCGTTTACCCTCGCGGTTGCGAAGGTTGTGGCTTTCATCCAGGATAATCAGGCGGTAACGTGGCAGGTTGGGCAGCTCTTCTTGCACCCGGCTGATCGATATCACCCTGGCGCGCATGCGGTAGCGCTCGCGATAGCCCTGCCACATTTTCACCAGGTTCTTCGGGCAGATAATCAGAGTTTCCAGGTTCTGATCATCTTCAAAAATCCGCGCCAGGGCAGTCGCCATTAAGGTCTTGCCCAAGCCCACCACATCCCCGATCAAGACTCCGCCGCGTTTATTCAGGTGGTGCGCGGCGATCTTGACCGCGGCAGTCTGGAACTCAAACAATTGGTTACCAAAGTCTCTGGGAATGCGGAACTCATTCAGGCCGGCGCGCGCTTCTTGCGCCAGGTGATAGGCCATTTTGACGTAAATGTGATACGGCGGAATGAGGGTCTCGCGCGCCCAGCTTTCTTCGATGATCTGGGCCAATTCCGCCGAAATATCCATGCAGAAACGGTCGCACCAGCGGTCTTCAAACCAGGAAGAAAGCTTCTGACAGGAATCGCCATCCAGAACATCGATATTCAATTCTCCCTGTCCGGAAAGGCCGGCCAGGGTCAGATTGCTGCTACCCATAAAACCAATAATCGGGTTGAATGGATCCTGCCGATACAGAAGATACAACTTGGCGTGCAGCGGGTGGCGGAGAAACAGCTTGACGATCACTTTCCCGGCGCGCAGCTGCGCGGCCAGGCGATGCAAGGCTTCTTCATCCGCGTTGGTCGGCACGCCGATCGTGAGCTGGGTTTTGAATTCTTCCGCCAGCTTGCGTTTCAGCCGGATGGCAGTTTGATTATCGATCTCTTCTTCGCTTCCTTGGATGCGATAGAAGGCGCGTAGCTCATCTTGTGGTAATCGCTGCATCCCAACTAGCAGGCGAACGCAATGTTCCTCACCGCCAATCCAGGGTTCAACCAGTGGATCAAGCTCCTTCCAACCACGAAGGTTGAAATAGCCGACGCAGAAGTCAGCCCGATGAGCAGCTTGAATCGCTTGTTTGAGTGTCGGAAGGAGATGAATGGCGATATTGTCAAATATGTGTGGCATTTAGAAACCCCTGGAGACAGCACCCGATCCGCATTTTTGGGCGGTCTCTTTATTCAATCCGCATTTGGTTTCGGAGATAGTTTATTAGTTTGATAAAGAGCAGAGGTTTCATCAAACCATTTTTCTATCGTTACTCTTCTAAAACGCCAATGCCGGCCAATTTTTGAACAAGGTATTTTTCCCTGTTGTGCAAGCCTATAAATTGACGATTGAGGGATTTTTAAAAATCTTGCCACTTCTTCAATTGTCATTATTTCAGAAGCATCGTCGGCCATTTTTTCTCTCGCAACCTGGCAGGATTTAACAATTATATATCGAGTTGTTGTTAGTTGTTATCAAACTGTGGCATTTATTATCACAGATTGTCTATTAGTTCACGATACTTGACCCGCATTAGTCTTTTCTGAATGTCATAATTCGGTCTCACCAGGGACGATTTTATGACTAAAGAAAGAACGGAAGCTTTCATAAAGTGGTTGGACGAAGAGCTCGCCAGGAATCACCTGACGGATCACCAACTGGCTAAATTGGCGAAGATGTCACATTCTGTGTTCAGTAGAGCACGGAAGGGATTTCTGCCAAAATGGCAAGCATGCGCAAAGATAGCAAGCGCATTGCATGTGAATCCTGTTGTGGTTTTTATAGCGGCCGGCTTGATTCCACCTACTCCAGACCTGGACACGGAATTTGAACGGTTGAAACACATATACGGCTCAACTTCACCAAACTACCGCAAAAAGATCGTGAAATTGGCCGAGATTGTAGTTGAAGAGGGCTAGCTTATTTGGGAGTCTCTTTTCCTCTTGATCTATCGGGCCGGAAAATTCAACCGAACACAACTTCCCGGGTCCAACAGTCAAAGCAACCTCCTTCACCAAAGGAGGTTTATTTTGTTTACGGATTGCGGGAATCCGCAATCAAGGGCCAAAATTTGCGGGAATCCGCAACGATTCTTGCGGACTATCCCAGTTATCGATCTCAAAGGGCGCGGATAAACTTGGCGAGTAATTCCAAATCCACTTTGAGAGGTATTGAAATGACACTCGCAACCGTTGCCTATCGGATTTCTACGGATGTTTCTTTCGCTGCGCTGCTGCAGCAAAACGCGGAAGAAGCGCTTCAGCAAGCCGGCATCACTTTGGAAAAGACAGAGAAAAAAGCCCTGGAAACCCTTCTGGCTCTGCCCGGTCATATTTCCCGCGCTGGCAATGTGATGCTCACGGCCGAACCCTGGGTTATTTGAGACCATGAACGTAGATGCGTTGATCATCGAACGCGTGGAGTTCGCGCTCGGTCGCCTGGACCTTACGCCCACTTACCGGCAACTGCTTCAAACGGTGGCAGAACGCCACTTGACGGCGCAATTCAAGCACTTTGAAGTCTGCAAACCGCCAGCCTATCTCCCCTTCTTGTGCTGTGAAGCCAACGGAGTAGATCCCAAACGTGCTGTTGGCGTCGCAAGCGCCTGGTATTTGCTTGAGTTAGCAGCGCATCTGCTGGATAAAGTCGAAGATCAGGAACTAGAGGTGATCGGCGTACATCAGAGTGCACGGGGTATCTACACAAACCTATCCACCGGTATGATTTTTGTGGCGGAGTGGATCCTTAACCACCTCGAACTGGATTGTGTGGATGCCGGCGCAGCCTGGGATATCCAGCGAGCGTTTCAAGAAACGGTTCTAGCGGTGTGTTCGGGCCAGCATCTAGATCTTTCGGTCGCCAGCCCCGATCTATCCACCTGCTGGCAGATCGCCGAAGCCAAGTCCGGTTCAGCTTTCGCCCTGGCCTGTTACGTTGGAACCCGCGCTGCCACTAACCAATCCGAACGCCTGCGCACGATGGAGAATTTTGGGCGCTGTCTGGGAACGATTATCCAAATCTCGGATGACATAGAGGATCTTGGCCAAGACCTAAATCATGAGGATAGAAAACCGATCTTGAGCCCGTTGGCCAAAGCCTATCTTGCTCATATCAGTGCATGTCATGGGGCATCTCGATCTCCTTCCTCATCCAATCAGCCACAGACGGTTCCCCTAAATAACAGCCTGATTCTGTATCTGCGCCTGGAAGCCTTGAAGTACGCCGAATTGGCCAGAAATGAATTGAACACCATTCAACTTGCTTTGGGTCCTCGCGAACAAATCCTGGCGATCTTGAATCATCTTTCCTGGTTAGGAGCAAGTGTAAATTGAGAAAATCCCTGCTCGTGTTTCTGCACGTCTTCTCTCTGTTCACACTCGTATTGATTGGGTGGGCTGTTGCGCTGGCCGTGCAGAAACCGAGTATTGGGGCATACTGGGGATATCCGTCCGGCGTCGTATATGCCATCGACACCGGACATCCCTCTTCAAAAGTGTTCCGGGTTGGCGATCGGATCACAGGGATTGGAGAGATACCCCGCGCAGACTGGTATAAATTACCGGGAACAACACCCGGGCAAATCCTTTCGATCGAAGTAGAGCGTGATGGACAAACGCATGAACTGGATGTCCAAATCGCCCAATCGAACATAAAAGCCATCTTAGGACGCATCCCTCCATTTCTTGTTGCACTGGGCTTCTGGATTGCCGGCAGTTATGTGCTGGCATTCAGTCGGGCCAGACAGCAAGCCATCCTCTTCTTTCTACTTTGCCAGATCGCAGTGGTAACCCTGACGTCTGGCGCAATCAGCGCGTATGGTCCTGAGTGGATTAAGATCGGACTCCACTGCGGCCTTTTATGGTTAGGACTGGCGGCAGTCCAGCTCCATCTGGTTTTTCCGAAACGAATAGACTTGTTGAAGAAGCGTCAAATCGGTTCCGTTTTGTTCTTGGTTACGGCATTGATCAGCTCTATCTACCTGACGGAGAAAATCTCAGGCATAGTCCTTTTGCCAGTCTCGTTTATGTGGGCTGCGACGATTGCAGTTTTCGCCATCGATATCTTCGCGGTTATTTGGATGCTGGCACAATCCTATCGTAAATCTTCCAACGTGATCGAACGCAACCAGGTGGGGATCATCACCTTGAGCAGTTTGATCGGTATCCTGCCGGTTGTCACGATGATCCTGATCCCGCAGCTCATCCTGGGGCATCCCTGGGTATCCTTTGACCTGGCGTTTCTTGCCCTTTTGGCCATTCCCCTCGGGTATGGCTTCGCGATCTACCGGTATAAATTGATTGGCGTAAAAGAAACCATCAACCGGGGGTTAGCAATCGTTTTGGTTTTATTGCTGCTCACCGGTTTTTATTCCCTTTTCTTCTCTATATCATCAAGGTTCATCTCTGCAACGATAACCCAATCTCCGGCGTGGGGTTTGGTTACCACGGTCATTCTCGCCGGTTCCGCAGTCAAACTTTACGGCAGCCTGACGCGATTTGTCAACCAGATCCTGTATGGTGGATGGTACGATTTCCGCACTGTAGTCGAACAAACGAGGCACTCCTTGACCACAACTGAGCATAATCAAGAATCGATCGGGGCATCCCTGGCCCAGGTGATTGGGCAATCCATGCGTCTGGAAACGGTAAATCTTATTTTGTCCGACAGGATAAGGTCCACGTATGAACATGGCCTTACCGTCCGGACAGAAATTCTACCGGATGATCAGTTTTGTAACCTTGCCGATGTAGAGGCACTTTTCACGAATGGACTAAACGATTTTCAACCCTGGAATCCTGAATATGCCACCGCCTATCCGTTGGCCATATTGAAGAATGGGGTCCATCCAACGCACCTGGTTCCTTTGAAAGGGAAAGACGGGCAAATGTTTGGCGTTCTCTTTCTTGGTGAAAAACGGGATGGAGAACCGCTGAGCGAGGCTGATTTTGAAATACTGAAGGTCGTCATTCACCAGGCCCAGGTGACTCTTGAGAACGTAAAGCTGTTGGACGAAGCCCAGAAGCATTTAGAGAAGATAAGCCGGCTGCACCGGCAAGTTTTGCGCGGTCGTGAAGAGGAGCGAAAGCGATTAGCCCGCGACTTACACGATCTGGTCATCCAGTCGTTAGCCGGATTAAATTACCAGATGGCTGAGATTCGGACTCAATTGAATGGCGTTCAAACTGAAAACCTCGTGAAAGCGCAGACCGAAGTTCGAGAGCTGATCGGTGTGTTAAGGCAAATCTGTAATGATTTGCGCCCACCAACGCTAGATGTTCTCGATTTCTTTGAGGCCATTCAGTCCAAAATCTCTGAGGTTGAAGAAAACGCCGATTTCAAGGTCCGCGCCTTCATCGAGGGAAATGAAAATCAGGAAATGGGCGAAGATGTAAAGCTATGCATCTACCGTTTGGTTCAGGAAAGCCTGGTCAACGTTCATAAACACGCCCATGCCGATCATGTAGAGGTGTGGGTCAAAGTCACATCGGAACAGGTTTCGGTGATGGTAACAGATAACGGAAAGGGTTTCACGGTGCCCGATCGTCTGGAGCTACTGGTTCCAGACAGACACTACGGTCTGATAGGCATCAAGGAAATGGTAGAAGCTGTGAATGGTTGTTTGTCGATTTCATCGAGCCCGGGCCAGGGATGTATCCTGTCGGCCCAGGTTCCAATTTAATAACCTTATTGGAGGTAGATTTGAGAACGCGTATTTTAATTGCGGACGATCATCCGATTTTCCGCTCCGGCCTAAAAACCGAATTGTCACGTCATGCTGACTTTGAAATTGTGGGCGAGGCAGTTGATGGCGATGAGGTGATTGCAAAGGTGAATGAAGCGCCGCTTGATGTGGTGATTCTTGATATCAGTATGCCAGGGATCAAAGCCGTGGACGTTATCAGACGGCTGGGTAAAAGCCATCCTGCCATAAAAGTGTTGGTGCTGACAGCCCATGGAGATAAAGGAACGATCACGTCCATCCTGAAAGCCGGCGCACACGGCTACATTCTGAAAGAGGAAGATCCATTTGTAGTCCCAGAAGCGATTCGTTCTGTTACCAAAGGCAGGAATTGGGTAGGCCCTTCCGTAGCAACCTTGATGATGGGAAAGTTTCGCGATATTCCATCAGAAACGAATTCCGGTGTTCTGACAGAAAAAGAGTGTGAAGTAATCCGGTTGATTGCGGATGGCTTAAGTACAAGAGACATTGCTTCTCGCACTCATATGGCGGAGCGAACTGTCGAATTCCACATATCTAACATTTACGACAAATTAGGAGTCACCACCAGACCCAGCGCGGTGCGTTGGGCGCAAGAACACGGCATACTTTAGCTTACGCGAATTACAAACTCAGGCCCCGGCGCTTTTTTGCTGGGGCTTTTTTATTATCTGGCACTTGCGGGTTTCCGCAATGAAAGTCGATTTTTTGCGGGAATCCGCAACCTTTCTTGCGGGTTTGGACAGCTAGCATAATCGACCCTTGAACCTATAATCTCGTCCGGTTGAAACGAGAGAACTTCACGTCAAAACCGCTACTCTACTCATCGAGGTATCCATGAACGATCGTGATTACGATATCGACCAGGTGCTGAACACCAAGGTATTAGGTGTATCAGAGTCGCTGCATAAACTTGCAGATCAATTTGATCAAGACAATGCAAACCTTAATTCATCCCGCCTGAAAGCAATGAGCGTAGAACTTCAGCGCATCGCTTGGAGCTCGTTGTTCGTCAGCACAACGATCGAAAATGTGGTTAGCGCAATGTCGACAAACGATATCGCGCCTACCGATACGCTCCTTCGGCAAATCGATGGTTTACACGTAGCAGTGAAGTATTTGGCTCAAAGCGTGCGTTCTGTGCAAGCCAAACAAGCAGATCAATTGGATCAGGGGCGAACTATTAATGCATTGTTGGGGCAATTGGCTGAAAAACTTTTGGAGGTGGCCGATGAATGCCAGCGCACCAGATGACAAACCGCAAGGCCCCAGGGCAGATCATGCCACGCAGGAGAAAATCCGTGAGTTTTGCTATGAACTGGCTTTAGCTCTCCGGAGGATTACAGGCAAGGTGGTTGAAGACGATCTAGACTTTTTGGGTGAAGAGAAAGGTCAACCGACCGACACTCAAAATGAAACAACATCGGAAAAGAATTCGAACAATTAGGATAGGTTGACAATGTTGGATTTTATCCCAAACAGCCTGGATGATCTGAATAGGAAAATCCAGGGATACGTAAAAGAATTGAACCGGCCTGATGGCGCGGAAATGGTAGGGATTTACACACGCGTGTCACGGATCGATCACCGCGCTCATGGTTATTCGTTGGATATTCAGCCGGATCGCTCTGAAGAGTATGCCAAAACAAAGGGCTGGCAAATCTACCAGGTGTACGAAGACCCTGCCAGGACGGGACGGAATAGCCGCAGGCCCGAGCCGCAACACATGATCAA
>DLXG01000313.1 GCA_003448875.1 Anaerolineaceae bacterium | reverse complement strand
AGTGGGGTAGGTGAGGGTGGGATCGCTCTGGATGGCTTGAAACATGCGGTCAAGCATTTGATTGGAAAACAGGTTGGCAGGTGTCCACAGGGTGAACAAAGTTGCCACCACCAGCGCCACGCTGAGGATCGTCCAGAGCGCGCTGAACGCCGGGGTGTTTTTGGTATTTTCTTCGGAAGAGGGGGTGGGTTCGCTGCTCATCATCGTTCGTAATTCTTTATACCTTAATCGGAGTGGTTTTGGCAAATATCAATTCTTGAAATCGTGGGGGCTTCCTTACCATTGTACATCAACCCCTGCAATTCTGCCTTCGACAGAGGCTTGACTTAGGCAGGGCAGGCAAGTATAACCGTAATGCCGGTTTGGGGTGCAAGTTCACTGCCATCCGGCAGATACGATGCTGGAGGTAAGTAATGGAACAGATTTCAGGTGAAATCCTGCGAAATGCGATGCGGAACTGGACAACCGGTGTGGCTGTTTTGACTGCGTGTGCCGGTGAAAACCAGCACGGCATGACTGTGAATTCGTTTACATCGCTCTCGCTTGACCCGCCGCTGGTGAGTGTAACGCTGGCAAACACTACCCGAACCCGCAATCTGGTCGAACAATCCGCTGCGTTTGGAGTTACAATATTGGCAGAGGATCAGGCCGAGATGGCCGACCGTTTTGCGGGGCGGATACCGGAAGATGAAGATCGAATGACCGGCATTGAAACGTTCACCTTAGTCAGCGGAACGCCCCTCATCACCAGCGGGTTGGTCTGTCTGGATTGTAAGGTAATTCACCGTTACCCGATGAAGAACTCTACGCTCTATATCGGTGAAGTGGTTGCCGTGCGTCACAATCGAGAGGGACAGCCGCTGGTATACCACAATCGGGTGTACCACAGGTTGTGCGATGGCAGATGATAAGTTAACCGAAGGTGAACGCAAACTATTGTTAAAGGCAGCCCGCGAGGCAATTGAAGATGCTGTCAACGGACGTCCGCTGCGGCGGCTGGATTGGGATAACCTTCCGCCCCGTTTGAAGGAAGAGGGGGCGACATTCGTAACCCTGACGATCAACGGAAAATTGCGCGGCTGCATCGGAACGCTGGAAGCACATCAGCCGTTGATCGAGGACGTGCGTGAACACGCAGTCGCGGCGGCTCTGGCGGATTACCGCTTTCCTCCGGTGCGGCCGGAGGAAGTGGCGCATCTCAGGATTGAGATCTCGCGCCTGACAAAGCCCCAGCCTTTGGAATATGAAACGCCGCTGGATTTGATTCACAAACTGCGCCCCGGCATTGACGGGGTGGTGCTGATGGATGACGGGCGCAGGGCTACCTTTTTGCCGCAGGTCTGGCATTCCCTGCCGGATGCAGAGAATTTTCTGGATCAATTGTGCCTGAAAATGGGCGCGCCGCGCAAATTGTGGCGGCTCAAAAAGCTGACCGTGTTGACCTATCAGGTGGAGGAATTTCACGAATAAAAAGCGGCGCGGCGCTGGTTTGCGCCGCACCACTGGTAGGTTATTCCATAAATGGGGGAAATTTATCCCGCTACGCTGACGGCACGACTCTGGCTAGCGGCGTTGTAGGCCTGCCCGTAAAGGTGTCCCATGACGGCAACGGCATAGGCGTAGGTGAGAACCACACCCACAATACACAAAATCATGCCGATCGGAGCAATCAGCCCTGCAACGAATGAGCCCAGCAGCACAATCAGGTAGGCGCCGATGTTGGCACGTACCAGCCCGAAAACCTCACCCAGCGCAAAGCCGGCGCTCAGACTGCCCTTGGCTACATAGTTGCCGTAAGCGGCTGGAATGACGAGGGCCATGGCAATGCCATAAATAATGGCAAACAGGCTGAAACAGAGGGAGAGGATGCCAATGATGGTGACGACGGCATCCGAACTGGATTGACCGGCAACCACCGAATCCACGATACCAAAGATCATGGCGAACAATGTGATCGGCAGGCTGTAGACGAAGCCAATGACAAACGCCGAAAAACCGCGTGCGAGGTCGCCGCCAAAATCCACTTCGGGGAGCGGTACGAGGTGGCGGTCAATCACCCGTTTTGTGATGTTCAAAGACCAGCCGATCAGCACCAGCTGACCGAGAATGGGAATCAGCGAAATGAGCGCAACAATACCCACTTTGCGCAGCCAATCCCGATCCTGAAACACATACGAAAAAGCCAGACCAAAGTCCATCGTTAACTCCTTTTACTTTTGGATAATTGCTGACAATTTGAATAAACCCTTTACTGGTTTACTATACCTTCTTTTGGGAATGGTGCAACCTTTATGCCTTGCTGAGTTTTGGCCGTTTTTTTATTCAGGCAGCAGGCTGGGCGTTGATGCGGTCGAAGTAATTTTTGACCGTCACATCGTTGTAGAATACCAACGCCAAAATACCTACAATCAGGGCAATGGCATTCCCAAAGGCGATGCACAGAATTTCCAGAATGGCAATGGTTTGAGAAAACTGCACCGGCACCGGCGGGTTTGCCAGAATTTTCAACGCGTAAAGCACCTCGAAGATGCCCAGAATCGCCGGCAAGATGGTAATGGGCGCGCAGATCAGCCCGATGCCCAGTGTGCCCAGCACCGTAGCCGTGGTGATACCAAGTCCGGTCAAAATATTGATGATACCGCTCACCAGCGTCATCACCCCTAATGCGGTCACCATACCCGGTTTAACCGTTTCAGTTGAATAAGTGGGTTGAGGATTTTGCTCGATCATTTTACACTCCGGTCCGTTTTGAATTCATTGGATTTGCCTGCGTGAGGTCAATCACAATTCATCTACGTCAGGCGGAGTGAAAAGTTGCACACTCCACCCACGGTAACGATGGATGAAGCGGTGTTAAAAATGATCGAAGTGATCCACCTTCAGGACGAAAATGACGGCGCGGCTCTCTTTGCTATCAGGGGGCTGGGGCGGCAGGGCGGCGCGGATTTGCTCCAATGCCTGTTCGAGCTGTTCGTCTTCCACCCCAATCAACAGAGTTGTTCTGCCCCGCCGCAAAAATCCACCGGTGGAGGCGATGCCGGTTACGCGGAAATTGTGCGAGGTGAGCGCCTGTGAGACCGCGTCGCTGGAGGTATCGGGGACGATGGCAAGAATGAGTTTCATGGCTATAACTCCTCGTAATGTTCAATTTCCATTTCAAAGATGGTAGCCCCACCGATGGTGATGGGGGTGGGCGTGGGCAGCGGCAGAGGCGCGCTTTCCAGCGGAACGGCAATGTATTCTACCCGTTGACGGCAGGTTTCGTGCAGGGCATCCAGTGCCTGCTGGCGGCGGCTGCTGTGCAGGGCTACCAGCAGGGTGGCGTTGCGCCTGCCAAGAAAACCGCCGTAACTGGGCAGACGGGTAACCGGGAAGCCCAATTCCATCAGGGCAATTTCGGCATTTTCAGCATCCTGCGCTTGAACGACGACCCACATGCACAGGTCAGGGGGTGGGGAGGTTTTGTCTTTTTTTGCCATATTCTTCTGCTCCTTTCGTCCTTTGCGCTATGGATTGGGCGGGCTGAACAAAATTTCCTGCGGGGAATTGCCTTGATAAACGATAACCTGACCGTCAGGCAGGGTGATGCGGGTACCATCGGCTAAAAATGTGAGCGTGATTCTTCGATATTGTACTGTAACTGGGAAAGAAAAGGGGTTCAGATGGGTCAGAATGATGCGAAAATCGCTGAGCAGCCGCACTCCCAGCAGCCGCAAAAAAAAGCCCAGCGGGGCAGCCCCGATGAGGACGTTTTTCTCTCCCATTCCCTGTCCGCTAATCGGATGGTAGGCTGCCCGAAAAGCATGTTCTTTCTTCAAGGATTGAATGATGGCTTTCATCCAGCCGTCAAACAGATGCACGGCCTCACTCAGGTATCCGTAGCGAATCAACCCCTCACCGATCAGCACATTCCACGGCAGGAGCACCGGCGGGTTTTGTCCGCTTGCGGTTTGTTGGCCGCGAAGGGGATGGCTGACCAGCCCGTAAGGCTGCAGGTAACGGCTGCGCATCGTTTCATTGACCAGCCGCCGGGCATGATCCATGGTGGGAATGCCCGCCCATAAAGGTAGAAGAAGCGAGATGTCCTCGTCGAAAAAATCAATGGTGGCTAATCTGCCCCTGTCGCCGGGGTGAAGGTTGAGTACCTCAACCGTGTCAATGAAGGAAAATACAGCCTGACCGGTATACCGCCCGCTGCCGTGCAGCCAGCTGACTTGCTGGGGGGTAATTTCTTCTTCCAGAGGGTTCCCAAAGGCGTCACGCCCTTTCAGACGGATATGAATGCGGCGGGTGAGTTCGGTTTGGGTCTCCAGTTGCAATCGCAAGCGGGCGGGAGGGGTCAGGCTGCGCTGCAACGGGTACTCGCCTCGCCCATCAAAAGTCAACAGCACTTCTGCCCGGCTGACGGCGTGAGTGTGGGCGTCGCGGTGCGTGTAAATGCCCTCTTCTTCGTTCCACAGTCCCTCGATCAGGTCAGCCAGATGCTTTTGGCGGGCTTCAAGCCATTCTTTGTCGTTTTCTTCGCCCAGCACGGCTGCCATTTTCAACAGGCTGGCCGCTTCGCCGAACAACATGGCCGGCAGGGCCGGGGTTTCGACCAGTGTAGGTTCAACCCCCTGACTGGCTGGAAATGTCACATCGAAGAGGGGTGAAAATTCCAGCCCGGATTGGTAAGGGTGTTCCCATTCCGGGAATCCGTCCTGATCGCGGTCATGCCGCGCTGAAAACCAGGCGCGGAAAAAAGCCAGCAAGCCGGGGTAGACCTTGCTGAGCCATTTCAAATCCGGCTGCACCTGATAAATCTCCCAGGCTAAATGAGCGAGCAGCGGCTGCGCCATGCGCCGGCTGCGCTGCCCGGCCAGGCCGGGTTTCCAGTCTAATTGTCCTCTGGAATCGGCCGTGGAGAGAAAGTTTTCCACCAGACCCGCCAGCCGTTCCGCCATGCCCGGCAGTACCAGCCGGCTGAGGTACCAGCAATCCAGCGCGGTTACGCCGTTCCACAAACTGTTATAGTCGCTGCCGTCCCCGCGCAGTGAAAAGCCATGATCTGGCTGGCGGGCAAGCACGAAAGATGAGCGGGGCAGGTGCGCGCTGGGCGGGAAGAAGAGGGAAGCCGCCAGACGCTGCGAAAGATTGAAGACTGCATCCCATTCCGGGTTGCCGGTGGTAATTTCCAGACATTCGCTGCGATGCGTGAGTTGGATGCGGGCCAGGTCTGCTTCCCATGAGCGGGCACACACCTGCCGGGCGGTTTCGTAACTTTGAGAAGCCTCCGGCAGGCTGACCAGCGCCCAAACAATCTGGCGCATTCCTCCCGGAGAGAGGCTGACCTGGTCGGTAAGGCAGGGGTAGGGGCCGCTGCCGGCCCGCAGCCCGCCGGTGATGAAACACACCGGAGCCAGACCGTCCGCTTTGCCCTGCAAAACCGGATGGATGCCAAACTGAACCACCCGCATCCCTTCGCCATCTTTGAGCGGGGTGAGCAGACCGCACCACTCAAAGGTGAAATTTTCACTCAAGATGGAGGGGTTATGGAAAGTGAACCGCCCGCCGATGGTCTGTGAATTGAACACGCGGAACTCCGCGCTCACATCCAGCCCGCGGAAGGGTGAAAAACGCACTTCGATATCATTGGGAAACAGACGGGTGACGCGCGGCGGCTGAAAAAAATCCGCCGGAGCGCTGAACACTTTATCCTTGTGCAGAAAACGGGGGAAAAGGCGCATGGCGCGCACCCGCAGGCCAAAGGTAGTAGAGAGGGTCAGGGCTTCCGGCTCATTGCCGCTGAAAGAAAGCTGCCAGATGTGATCGTTCAGGTAATCCACCGGGCAAATGCGCGCATCGGCGCACAAGGTGAGCATCAGTGGGTCGTTCAGGCCGAGATTCCATGTCCGCATATGTTCATTTTACCTGACTTGCGGGCGGTTTGATTATGCTAGAATGAAAATACAGGCAAGTAACTTTCTGGTACAATGCTTGCAGCGTTAACTGGCAGCCCATGCCAAAGCAGAAGAAGGATGGCCTTTCCATCTTGCAGTACTGCTGGATTTTGATCTTCTTTTTAATATTAATAAACACTGGCACTTTCGACCGTATTTTTGCAGAATGAAAATGAACGAAGAACCGAAAGAATCTCAAGAAAAGAAACCGCTGGATGATACCCAGCCAACTCAACCGGGAGAACGCCTGCGCCGTCTGGTTGCTTCCGCGCAGGATGGCGATTCATCGGTGCTGAGCGGAGGAACAGGCCCGCTGCGTATGCCGGCTCAACCTTCAGGTAAGGAAGGCCAACCCCTCTCGAAAGATCAAGAGGTTCAGCCCTCAACAGAGGGGGAAAAAGAGGCAGGCGCAACCGATGAAAGCGAATCCCTGACCGAGCGTCACCCAACCGGCGAACCGGAGGAAACTGCCGGCTGGTTTGGTGAGGACTTGGAGCGGTTAGAGCAGGGGGAACTGCCCGCCGACACGGCAGCAGTGAGCCGCCATCCGACCGGTGCGCCGGAAGAAACCGGTGGCTGGTACGGGGAGGGTCTGGAAGAGGCTGCTCCCCCGGCACCAGAAGAAAGTGAACAAACCCGCCCCAGCGCTGCCCCCCTGCCTGCCCCGCCGCCCGACCAGCAAGCCACCCGCGTCAGCGG
>DLXG01000078.1 GCA_003448875.1 Anaerolineaceae bacterium | reverse complement strand
CTGTTCGTTGCGGATAACAGGAATACCGCCGCCGCCGACCGTGATCACCACCACGCCGGCATCCAGCAAGGTTTTGACTGCTTCCAGTTCAACCACTTCCTGCGGGATGGGTGAGGCAACCGCCCGCCGCCAGCCGCGCCCGGCATCCTCGACGACTTTCCAACCCATCTCGCGCTCGCGGCGTTTGGCTTCTGCTTCATCCATGAAGCCGCCAATCGGTTTGGTAGGATTCTGGAAGGCTTTGTCGTTCGGATCTACCCGCACCTGAGTAACAACCGTTGCAACCGATTTCTGGATACCGCGCCGGCGCAGTTCGTTTTGCAGATTCTGCTGCAAAGCGTAGCCAATTGCACCCTGCGAATCAGCCCCGCAGACATCCAGCGGAACTTCGTGCATTCCTTCCACCTTTGCGGCAATTTCGGAACGGCGCAGAATGAACCCCACCTGCGGCCCATTGCCGTGGCCGATGGCCACATCCCAACCCGCCTCAATCATATCCACGATATGATAGGCGGTTTCTTTGGCGGCCTGGTACTGATCTTCAACCGATACTTTGGAGTTATCCTTGATCAGCGAATTGCCGCCGATTGCCACAACTGCCAGTTTGTTAGCCATAAATCTAAAAAATCTCCTCTCTCAAAAGTTTTAATGAATGAATGTTTAGCCCATCGTCAGCGCCATCACCGCCATTTGGGCATGCATACGATTTTCGGCTTCGTCATAGACGACCGACTGAGGACCATCCATGACACCATCAGTTACCTCGATGTTGCGGTCGGCCGGTAAGGGATGCATGTAAATGGCATCTTCCTTTGCCAGAGCCATCTTGCGTTCATCGGTGATCCAATGCGAATACTTCTTGATGATCTCCGCGCCTTCATTGGCATCGGGTGTGTGCACCATTGCACCCCATGATTTGGCATAGATAATATCGGCATCCTTGAAGGCTTCTTCCATATCATCCACCACCTCAAAGCCGACCTTGTACTTGCGGGCCTGTTCCTGAGCCATCTCCATCACTTCCGGCATCAAGCGGAATTCGGGCGGATGCGCCAGAACCACATCCATACCAAAGCGCGGCATTTGTACGATCAGCGATTGAGGTACAGACATTGGCTTTTGATAGGAAGCCGCGTAAGCCCAAGAAACCACCATCTTCTTGCGGCGCAGGTCGCGACCTTTCTTCTCGACGATGGTCATCAGGTCGGCCAGACACTGGAAGGGATGCCAGATATCGCATTGCATGTTCAACACCGGCACCCGTGAGTATTTCGCCACTTCGCTGATGTACTTATTACCAACACCCCAATCTACATGACGGATGGCAATCCCATCGAAGTAGCGGCCAAAGATCTCACCAATTTCTTTAGGGGTATCACCGTGTGCAATTTGGGTGGTACGGCTTTCAATGAAGGCCGCATGACCACCGAGATGAGCCATACCGGCTTCAAATGAGCCGCGCGTGCGGGTGCTGCTGAAGAAGAACAGCATGGCCAGTACTTTATCCCTCAGGTAAGCCGTGGACTCATTCAAGGCGCGCTTGCGTTTGAGGTCAAAAGCCACATCGAGGACGGTTTCGACTTCCTCTTTGGAGAAGTCAAGATCTCCAATCAGGTCACGTCCGTGTAAAAAGGTTTGCATGTTTCCTCCAAATTCCTGTTTATTCAGGTTTATTCCATCTTGCCCAGCACCAGCGCAATCAGCGCCATGCGCATGACTACACCATTGTAGGCTTCCTGCCAGTAGCGCGACCAGCGGGTGATATCCACATCGGTGGGGATTTCATCCATGCGCGGCAGCGAGTGCAGCAGAATCGCATCCGATTTGGCTTTGGTGGTCAGCAGCTCGCGGGTGATCTTGTAATTTGACGGGGTCATTCCCACATCTTTGCCGGCGCGCTCATCGCGGGCTTTGGTGTAGTCGGGTTGCACCACCGGCTCAACCAGAATCACATCCGCCTCGGCAATCGCCTGTTCCACATGCTCCACCTCGCGGAAGTTCAGGCTGTAGGATTTCAATTCCGCCTTGAATTCTTCGGTCAGGGACATCTCCGGCGGCGAAACAAAGGTGATCGGGCAGTCAAATTGAGTCAGGGCATAACCAAGCGAGTGCATGGTGCGCATGCGCATATCACCCACTGCCAGCCATTTCAAGCCGTCAATGCGGCCCTTTTCGCGCAGAACTGTGTAGAGATCGGTCAGGATCTGGGTGGGATGCTCACCCCAGCCGTCGCCACCGTTGATAATCGGCACAGATGCCCATTTGGCTGCCTCATGCGGCGCACCTTGCTGGAAGTGGCGCATGACGATCACATCACCGTAAAATTCCAGCATTTTGACGGTATCTTTAATCGATTCCTGATACCAGTCGCCGGCGCGGGTCATTTTGGCATCCGCGAAACCGGTCACATGCCCACCGAGGCGGTGCATGGCGGCTTCGTGCGCCAGACGAGTGCGGGTGCTGGGCTGATAGAATGCCGTCACAAGGGTTTTGTCTTTGCACAGATCAACATTTTTGCGCTCGCGGGCGATGTCCTCCATTTTCCGCGCCACTTCGAAGACATGGAAGAACTCCTGGCGTTCGAAGTCTTTCAGGGACAGAATGTCACGACCAGCAAAACTACGCATTGTATCTACCTCCGTTTGTTTGTATTTTTTGATATTGAGTTACCGAATGAACAAGTTAATCCGTTTGAATTTCGCATCAGGTCAAAACCGATGTCCGTTGCCTTGAAAGCCAACAGGGTTTTGAAATCACCTCCTCTTCATCACACATGGTTCGTATTCGGACGGCTGGCTACTCGCCGTACCAGATGAAAACGAAAATAGCCGGGCAGGAAGTAACTGTGAGAATAATCCACCACCCGCCCGCCATCGTCATATAAATAAGCCTCAAACAGCAGCAGGGGATCACCGCGTTGTATTTCGAGGGCTTTGGCAATCTCCGAACTGGCCGAGGTGGCGTTGATCTCGGTGTATGAATTCATCAGGTTCAAATCACCTCGTTTCAAAAGGAAATCTAACACCGAGCCGGTAAATCCCTGCTCCAGTTCTGCCGGGGAAAGGATGTTTTCAGGCAGGATGTCAATCAAGTAAGCAACCGGCCTGTGCTCCGTTGTGATCACCCGTTCGACCTTAATCAGCGGTGTGCCCTTTTCCACATTCAAATTCTCGGCCAGCATGGCGTCCGCTTCGAGGCGGATGATCTTCACATCCCCCATAAATACCTTGAGGTTGATCTTTTCCGCCAGACTTTCAATGCTCTGCAAAACTTCCAGACCGGTCTCAATCACCTGCACATGACTGACGACAAAAGTGCCAATCCCCTGGCGCCGGCGGATTAATCCCTGCCCCTCGAAGGCACGCATCGCCTCCCGCAGGGTTGCACGGGAAACGCCAAGCTGCTTGGCAAGAGCAGGTTCCGAAGGCAGCCGCTCCCCGGGGGGAGTTCGGGCAATTATTTCAGCCAGTTCAACTTGCAGTCTTTGAAATGGATGGATCATGGTCTCCATTTCTCCTCTCTTTTCAGGATTCAATGACCGGCAGGAAGCGGAATTGGGTTACATCCACCAGTCCCCGGTCAGAGATACGCAGCGCCGGAATTACCACCAGCGCAAGCAAACTCAGTTGCATGTTTGGATTGTTCAATTGGCATCCACAGGCCTTAAAGCCCTTCAGCACGCTATCGGCTTCAGCCGCGACCACCTCAGCCCGTTTGTTAGACATCAAACCGGCTATAGGAAGGTGAACCATGCCGATAATCTGCCCATCCCTGATCACAATCTGCCCGCCACCTGCTTCGGCCAGATGATTGGCCGCCTGCGCCATCATCCCCTCATCCGTCCCCACCACAATCATGTGATGACTGTCATGGGCAACCGTGGTGGCAATGGCACATTTCTGGTCAAATCCAAACCCCGAAACCAGTCCTACCTGCACAATACCGCTGGCGCGGTGGCGTTCAATCAGCGCAATTTTGGCAAGGTCGGCTTCACCATCCAGTAGCACTTTACCATTTACAATAGTGACTTCGCGCTTTAAGTGCCGGGTAGGTGCCTGATTTTCAATCACTCCGATAATATTGGCAACGGCTTTTCCATTATGAGGCTGCGAAACGGTCAGATCAAAATCCTGTGGGGTGAGAGGACGTTTCAGCCGAACCGAATGGGTTGCCCAATCCGGGTAGGAATACGCCGGCAGCTCAACCTGCAATTTTCCTGCGCTGGCGATCACTTTCCCCTTGGCTATCACCAGTTCCGCGTGGAAATTAACCAGATCTGGGACAATGACAATATCGGCAAAGCGACCGGGAGCAATCATCCCTAAATCCCGGCTGACCCCAAAATGAACGGCGGTGTTGATGGTTGCCATCTGAATCGCCTGCATTGGCTTTAATCCTTGCGCGATGGCATGGCGAAGCACGCGATCCATGTGACCTTCCTGCACCAGCGTGGCGGAGTGTGAGTCATCGGTGCAGAGGATAAAATGACGCGGGTCTAGACCCAGTTCTGTCACAGCTTTGACCTGTGCCGCAACGTCATGCCAGGCGGAGCCGTAGCGCATCATCACCTTCATCCCCTGCCGGACGCGCTGTACCGCATCTTCCAATGTGGTACCTTCATGGTCATCTTCTGCACCGCCAGCCACATAGCCGTGGAACGGCAGACCAAGATCGGGTGAGGCGTAATGTCCGCCGATGACTTTATTGGCTTTGCGTGTTTCTTCCAATTCAGCATGTACGGCCGGGTTGCTATTAAAGACGCCGGGGAAGTTCATCATCTCACCCAGCCCGATGATTCCATCCCATTGCATCGCCTCGGCAACTTCGCGGGGGCCAATCGTTGCGCCGGGGGTCTCCATGCCGGGAGCCGAAGGCACACAGGACGGCATTTGCACAAAAACATGAATAGGCTGAATAGCAGCCTCATCGGTCATCAGCCGCACCCCCTCCAGACCGAACACATTGGCAATTTCGTGGGGGTCAATGAACATGCCGGTTGTACCGCGTGGTGCTACCGCACGCACAAACTCGGTGACCGTCAACATCCCCGATTCGACGTGCATGTGAGCGTCCAACAAACCCGGGCAAAGATAACGGCCTTGCGCCTCAATAATTTGTGTATGTTCACCAATCGTATGCTCCGCCGAATCACCAACAAAAGCGATTCTTCCATCCAAAACTGCAATATCGGTGGATGGAATAATCTCGCCCGATTGAACACAAATCCATTTCCCGTTGCGAACAACCAGATCAGCGGGAATGCGCCCCATGGCACAATCCACTAATCTGCGGGTGTTCTCAGCGGTTAACTTTTTCATGGTTTACCTCCGGTAAGAACGCAACCTGTCTCTCAAAAGAAACAGGTTGCTGCTAACTGGATAACAAGCGTCTTGCCCGTTGGTTGTGCAACTCAATCTGACGCATCAGGTCAATTGTCTGTAATTCACCCTTGCGGACGATGAAACGGCCCTGCACAACAGTGTAGTCTACTGTGCGTGGCTGACAGAATACCAGCGCTGCCAGCGGATCATGCAGCGCACCCGTGTAATCCAACCGGTTCAGGTTAATGGCAATGAAATCGGCACACTTCCCGGCTTCCAGCGAGCCGATGTCCGTACGGCCCAGCACCGCTGCTCCCCCCCGCGTAGCCAGTTCGAGCGACTGACGGGCAGTCATCAGCGGCGGGGCTGCTTCTTGACTGAGCGATGCGCCCGCCAAACCCGCTCCCAAACGCGCCAGCAGCATCGCCTGACGCGCCTCGGCCAGCATGTGCGAGCCATCGTTAGAGGCTGAGCCATCCACACCCAGACCCACTTTAACCCCCGCGCGTAGATACTCCATAACCGGCGCAATTCCCGAAGCGAGCCGCATGTTCGAGGATGGGCAATGAGCCACGCCGCAGCCGGTTTTGGCAAAGACCTGAATCTCAGCATGGTTCACATGCACAGCATGGGCAAACCAGACATCCTCACCCACCCATTCAAGCGACTCCATATACCCGACCGGGCGATGACCGAATTTTTGCTGGCAGAATACCTCTTCATCCTGCGTCTCCGCCAGATGAGTATGCAAATGAACGCCATAAGACCGCGCCAGGCGGGCGCTTTCACGCATCAACTCACCCGTCACACTGAAAGGCGAACAGGGTGCCAGCACAATCTGCACCATCGAACCGGGATTGGGATCATGGTAAGTCTGAATGAGCCGCTGCGAATCGCGCAGGATGTCTTCTTCACTGTCCACCACCGAGTCGGGCGGTAAACCGCCTTTGCTTTCCCCCAAACTCATTGAACCGCGCGAGGCGTGAAGGCGCAGCCCCACCTGGCGGGCCGCTTCAATTTCATCGTTCAGTCGCGATCCGTTCGGGAAAAGATACAGATGATCCGAGGCCGTAGTACAGCCCGAAAGTGCCAGTTCTGCCAGTGCGGTCTGGGTGGAGATGAAAATATCCTCGGGTGTCATCCGCGCCCAAATCGGATAGAGTGTCTTCAACCAGTTGAACAAATTGGCATCCTGGGCCGCCGGTACGGCGCGGGTCAAAGTCTGATAAAAATGGTGATGGGTGTTAATCAGACCCGGTAAAACCACATGGCCGGAAAGATCCAGCACCTCATCGGCGGTTTGGGGCAATTCATCCGTTTTGCCAACCTGCTGGATAAAACCATCCCGGATGAAAAGACCTCCATCCGCTATCTCGCGGCGGAGGTCATCCATAGTAACCAGAACCGTAGCATTTTTGACGAGGAGCGTTTGCGTCATGGCAAAACCAATCTCGTTTGGTTCTCACTGGCGGGGAAAATGAACTGATTAGACATCAGACAAGTTCAGTTTACTGGATTTCGGTTTGCTTGTCAATTGTCAGACAATATGATTTTTGTCACAATTTGTCCGCCAGCTCGGCTGCCCGCAATGTGTTTTGCAGCAGCATGGCAATCGTCATTGGCCCTACTCCGCCCGGCACGGGAGTAATATAACTGGCAACCTCTTTGACTTCATCGAAGGCAACATCTCCAACCAGCCGCGAACCTTTGGGATGAGTCGGGTCTTCAATGCGGTTGATGCCCACATCAATCACCACTGCCCCCGGTTTGACCCAGTCCCCACGCACCATCTCGGCTTTTCCAACTGCGGCAATCAGCACATCTGCCTGACGCACCACAGCGGGCAAGTCGCGCGTGCGGGAATGGCAAATGGTGACGGTGGCATCCTCACGCACCAGCAAGAGGGCCACCGGCATCCCTACAATATTGGAACGCCCCAACACTACCGCATTTACCCCTCGCAGAGAAGGCAGCGTCTTTTTGAGCAGGTAAATGCAGCCCGCAGGGGTGCAGGGTACAAAGGCCGGTTCTCGTCCCTTTTGAGCCAGCCGCCCAATATTGACGGGATGAAAACCATCCACATCTTTATGAAGGCTGATGGCGTTCAGGACCGCTTCTTCATCCAATCCGGCTGGCAGCGGCAACTGCACCAGAATGCCGTGAATGCGCGGGTCTTCATTACACTGGCGTACCACCTGTTCTACCTGCTCCTGCGTGGCATCCGCCGGCAATTCAAACCCAAATGACTCAATGCCGACTTCCGCACAGGCTTTGCGTTTGGAACGAACGTAGACATGCGAGGCCGGATTATCCCCTACCAGCACGGTCGCCAGCCCCGGCCTGGATTTTCCGGCAGCGACTCTTTGTTCAACTGCCATTTTTACCTGCGCCCGAACTTCCTCTGCAATCAACTTGCCGTCAATTAATGCAGCCGTCATTCCTCGCTCCTTTCTTGTAGGTGAATTTTTCGGCAGCCTGCGCCGTCATAACCCGCCGGTTGAGTTGTTCAGTTATCTGACAATACAGGGACATCTCCATTATACCGATTTTTTTGATAATGACACCATCCAGGTGGTGATTGAATATTTGGTTTTTGCATGAACATGCCACTATCCGTTATAATTCAATTCAACAGGAGGATTGCGAACCCATGAGTAAAATTTGTGTGATTGGAACCGGTTACGTCGGTCTGGTAACCGGCACTTGTTTCGCTGATCTCGGCAATGAAGTCCGCTGTCTGGATATTGACAATCAGCGCATCGAAAAATTAAAACAAGGCATCATGCCCATTTATGAACCCGGCCTTGAACAACTGGTCAGTCAGAATGTCAAAGCCGGGCGTTTGATTTTTACCACCAATTATGAAGAAGCGCTGGATTCGGCTGAATTTGCTTTCATAGCGGTTGGCACGCCTTCTGGCGTGGATGGTGAGGCCGATTTGCAGTACGTTCGAGCAGCCGCTGAAAAAATTGCCGATCTGGTGGATCACCCCATTATTGTCGTCAACAAATCCACCGTGCCGGTCGGTACTGGCGACTGGGTGGCAGATATTATCCGCAAACGCCGCGCCGGTAAACCGCTTGATTTTGATGTGGTCTCTAACCCTGAATTTTTACGGGAGGGGTCAGCCATTAACGATTTCATGTACCCTGACCGGATTGTGCTGGGATCAGTCAACCGTGAGGCAGCCTCGAAAGTTGCCCAACTTTACCTCAGCCTGCGCTGTCCGATCATGATCACCGACCTGCGCACCGCCGAAATGATCAAATACGCCTCCAACGCCTTTTTAGCCACCAAAATCTCATTTATTAACGAAATGGCAAACATCTGCGAAGAATTAGGCGCAGATGTTCGTCAGGTAGCGCAAGGCATGGGCATGGACAAACGCATCGGCAGCGCCTTTCTGGATGCCGGTTTGGGCTGGGGCGGTTCGTGCTTCCCCAAAGATGTCAAAGCCCTCGCCCACATGGCCGTATTGCACGGCACCAACCCCCAATTATTGCAAGCGGTCATGGATATCAACCGCAACCAGCGCCGCCGGGTTGTACTGCGCTTGCGCAAGGCACTCGGCTCTCTGGATGAAAAAGTTATCGGCGTGCTGGGACTTTCTTTTAAACCCAATACGGACGATATCCGTGAGGCGCCGGCATTGGAGGTGATTCACCTGCTGCAGGTTGAAGGTGCAATCGTCAAAGCCTATGACCCGCAGGCAATGGAAGCTGCCCGCACCATGCTCCCCAAGGTGCAATTGTGCAGCAATCCCTACGAAGTTGCCGAAGGTGCCGATGCCCTCGTTCTGGCAACCGAGTGGAACGAGTTCAAGCAGCTCGATTTTGAGCGAATTGCCGGCCTGATGCGTAACAAATTGATCATGGACGGGCGCAATCTGTGGGATCCTGAACGTTTGCGCCAGTACGGCTTTACGTATTATGGTATTGGCCGCCCATCCCTCAACGGCAACGACCTGAGCGGCTGCCCCTGAAAATCCTCCCCTTAATCCATAAGCCGGGCACCTTGGTCAGGTGCCCGGTATGATATGAAGCATCGCCACGCAGGGGTTAAGAACAGCATGTCGCTAACAGAGTGGTTAAACCGGGTTTTCAATCTGGATGCCCTCGAAGGCATCCCTCAATTACCGGATGAAAGCATTGATCTGGTCATTGCCGACCCTCCGTACGGTTTAGGCAAAGACTACGGCAACGACTCAGATCGTCGCCATCCCGCCGACTTGCTTAAATGGACCTACCGCTGGATTGATCTGGTACTGCCAAAAATCAAGCCAAGCGGCAGTTTGTATATTTTCACCACCTGGCGCTACAGCCCGGAAATTTTCCTATACCTGAAACAACGCATGTTGATGGTAAACGAGATCATCTGGGACCGTAAAGTGCCCAGTATGGGCGGTACCACCCGCCGCTTCACATCGGTGCACGATACAATCGGTTTCTTCGCCAAAACCAGCCAGTATTACTTTGACCTTGATTCTGTCCGCATTCCGTATGATCCGCAGACCAAAAAAGCCCGTTCCCGTTCAATTTTTGTAGGGAAAAAATGGCTGGAAATCGGTTTCAACCCCAAAGATGTCTGGTCGGTCAGCCGCCTGCATCGTATTCACAGCGAGCGGGAAAATCATCCCACTCAGAAACCCCTCGAAATCATCGAGCGAATGGTCAAAGCATCTTGCCCGCCCGCTGGTGTAGTTTTAGATCCGTTTGCCGGTTCAGGCACCACCATCGCCGCCTGTTTGCTCCATCAGCGTAATTATATAGCCTTTGAAATCAACCCCGAATATTATCAAATCATCCTGCAAAGAATTGAAAAAATAAATCAAAGCCGCGGCGATCAAGGTCAATAACCCAGAAAATACTTCATCTTAACCCCGCCTTAACAATTTTTAGAAACTCGGTCCAATGGTTTGCGTATATGCTAATAGGAGAAGTTAAATTCCCTATTAGGAGAGAATCATGGACCAGCTCATCAGTCTAGCCGCCTGTATTGTCCCGCTCTTTTTTGTGGGCATTTTCCTCTTATTTTCCTCCATCAAACAACTCTACCAGTATGAACGCGGCGTGGTTTTTACGCTTGGCAAATTCAGCGGTACGCGCAATCCGGGTTTAACCCTGATCTTCCCCGTCCTTCAAACCATGCGAAAAGTGGATATGCGCATCAAAACTGCCGATGTACCCCGTCAGGAAGTGATGACCAAAGACAACATCCCCATGCTGGTTAACGCTGTAGTTTATTTCAAAGTGGTCCGCCCCGAAGATGTGGTCATCAAAATTGAAGACCATGTCTATGCCATCCGCCAGTACACTCAGGCTGCCCTGCGCGATGTGATTGGCAACCATGAACTGGATTTTGTGTTGAGCGAACGGGAGAAAATCGCCAACAGCATCAAAGAGATTGTGGACGCCGAAACCAGCGGATGGGGTGTGGATGTGGAAAGCATTAAGATTCAGGAAATTGAACTTCCTGCTGAGATGAAGCGTGCCATGGCCAAACAGGCTGAAGCGGAGCGTGAACGGCGTGCCATGATCATCGCTTCGCAGGGCGAACTTTCCGCAGCAGAAAATCTGCGTCAAGCCGCAGAAACCCTTGCCCAATCGGCCGGCGCTTTGCACCTGCGTACCTTGCAAACCATCCGCGACATCGCTGCTGACCCTTCGGAAAAAATTGTCCTGTTTGTGCCGTCCGATATCAACAACACCCTCAGCACCATCATGGGTAAGAAAGAATGAGCCGGGGTCTGCTCGATACCAAAGCCCGTTACCTGCAGCTGGCTTTCAATTACGACCTGGCGCTCGCCAGGCAAATCATCCCCACCCTGCCAAAAAACGAGCGCATTTTTATTGAAGCCGGTACGCCTTTTATTAAGTACGAGGGGATGCGCGGGGTTCGAGAAATGCGCCGCCTGTGGCAGGGTCACATTGTGGCCGACCTGAAGATTTCGGATGGCGGACGGCAGGAAGTGGAGATGGCTCATCAGGCCGGGGCAAGCGCAGTCACTGCGCTGGGCAGCTCGCCGGTCGAAACACTGGATCGTTTCGTCGTGGCCTGCAAGGAGCTTGAAATGATTTCCATGGTGGATATGCTGGGTGTGGATGATCCGCTTGAGAAAGTGATGAAAATTCGCCACCCACCCGATGTGGTCATTCTCCACCGCGGGCGTGATGAAGAAAGTACGCGCGGGAAGGTCATTCAATACCGGCATGTCAACCGGCTGCGCAGCAAGTTCGATGTAATCATTTCAGCCGCCGGCGGGGTAGATTTACGCGAAGCGCGCAGCGCAATTTTCAACGGTGCTAATATTGTGGTGGTTAATCTGGTCAAACCCGGCGATGTCTGGCAGGGCATCCGCACCGATCAGGATGTCCCTGCCATCGCCGCTGAATTTTTAGCAACCATCGAATAAGCGTCTACCGTCCGTTATCCTTGCAATTATGCAGATGATGCAGGGATAGATATTCGCGTAAATATTGACCGGTATATGAACCCGGAAAACCGCAAATTTGCTCCGGTGTCCCCTCAGCCACCAGCATACCACCCCGGTCTCCCCCTTCCGGGCCAAGGTCAATGATGTAATCCGCCACCTTGATGATATCCATGTTATGTTCGATGATCAGTACCGAATTCCCGGCATCCACCAGACGTTGCAGCACTTCAATTAACTTGTGAACATCCGCCGCGTGAAGACCCACGGAGGGCTCATCCAGCACATACATTGTCCGCCCGGTCGCTCGTCGGGAAAGTTCACGGGATAATTTGACACGCTGAGCCTCACCGCCGGAGAGCGTGGTAGCCGGCTGGCCAATCCGGATATACCCCAAGCCGACATCCTCCAACGTGCGCAGTTTATTGACGATAGCCGGGAAGGCCGAGAAAAATTCGAGCGCTTCGCTGACAGTCAGATCCAGGACTTCGGCAATGTTCTTACCTTTGAAACGCACCTGCAAGGTTTCGCGGTTGAAGCGCGCCCCATGACACACATCGCAAGGCACATAGACATCCGGCAGGAATTGCATCTCGATACGCAACTGCCCCTGCCCCTGACAGGCCTCACAGCGCCCACCGTGAACATTGAACGAGAATCTCCCGGCCTTGTAACCGCGCAGTTTGCTTTCCGGTAATTCGGCAAATAATTTGCGAATTTCATCAAACAAACCGGTGTACGTGCCGGGATTGGAACGCGGGGTGCGCCCGATGGGAGACTGATCAATGTTGATAATCTTATCCAGATGCTCCAGTCCCTCAATGCGTTCATATTCCCCCGGCTGGGTATGAGCTCCGTTCAAATCGCGTGCAAGCGCATTGTAAAGCACATCCACCATCAGGGTGGATTTGCCCGAGCCGGAAACACCAGTGATGCAGACCAGTTTTCCCAGCGGAATAGTAACATCCAGATTTTTCAGGTTGTTTGCCCGCGCTCCGATGATGCGCAAGGATTT
>DLXG01000161.1:11968-30406 GCA_003448875.1 Anaerolineaceae bacterium | reverse complement strand
TTTTCAACAGGTGTCAATGGCCGGGGGGTTGGGCTGGGGGTGATGTTTCCGGGATAAATGATCAGCTTTTGCCCGATTTGTAGCGGCCAATCCGCTTGAATGGCGTTGTATCTCAGGATCGTATCCACCGAAACCCCGTAAGCGCTGGCAATGGTGATCAAGGTATTGTAAGGTTCAACCACGTGGATAATTCTGCCATCGGCATCGGGGGTGGCAACCTTCACCATGCCCACCGGCGTAGGGGTGGCATACCCTTCGGTGTTGCTGCTGGGGATAAATAATTTTTGTCCTACTTGCAAAGGTTTAGAACGGGAAATATTGTTCCAGACTTCCAAATCCCGAATGGTGGTCTTGTACGCCACCGCAATAGCCCAAAGGGATTGTCCCGATTGAACCACATGAAATATCTTTCCATCTTCATCAGCGGTCGCCACCTTGACCGGCACTATGATCTGAGGTACTCCCGGATTAGCCGGACTCCCGCCGGGTTGGGGAGTGAAGTTAGCCGGGGGACGGTAATCACCGCAAGACTTGCCGGAAACATAGGCGGCTTGCAGGACATAGTAGGTCATGCCGTTGGCTGCTTTGGCAACCCCGGCGCCCACATGACAGTAAGCCGGGTTTACAGCCGGGATCATGTGATCCGGGTCTGCCCAGGCTAGCATGATCTGGTCAATCGTAAAACTGGTGCCGACTGCAAAGTTTTCGGTCGCCCAAACTTTTGCACCTCCACCGTAGCCGGCGGATTGCAAACGGCCGGATACATTACCAATATGCCACGACATTTGATTGACTGCCATGATTTCAGCGGTTGCCTGAGCAACAGCGTTGATGATGGGGTCTTCGACGAGAGGAGGCAAACCGTTTGAAACTCTCAGCGTGTTCATAGCGAGGATCAGGTCGTAAGCGGTTACCTCACCGTCTTGGAGAGTTTTTGACAAGACGTCCGCCTTGACCATGGAGCGCGGTTGAAAGCCTGCCAGCAAAATAAGCAAGAGAAGCAGGTATCGAATCTTTTGGAGGGGCATGGGCTTATTATAGGGGAAAATCAAGGGTTTGGGGGAGAGGATATGATTCTTGAAAACATTATGGTATTGTGTTCGGGGCGCAGGTGATTAATCTCTTTTTCATAAAACAAATCACCCGCAAGGATGCTGTACAGGGTCTTTATTTTCAAGTCAGGCGTATTATAATAAAGATTGTGAACAGGTTCACTACACCAAAGGAGGATTATATGAAAAAAGTTTTTCCCATGCTGATTGCAGTTTTCCTGCTCAGCGCGCTCATTCTGACTGCGTGCGGCGGAGGCGGTGAACAAACCACATCCCAAAGACCGGCAGTCCCCGCAGAATATGCAGGCAAGACCAACCCGCTTGGCAGCGATGCGGCTGCAGCAGGTAAAACGATTTACGAAGAGCGCTGCGCTTCCTGTCATGGCCCTAACGGTGCGGGAGACGGCCCCGCAGCTGCCGGTTTAGACCCGAAACCTGCCCACCTCAATGAGGTGGTTGGCACTGCTGGTGATGATTACCTCTTCTGGCGGATCGCCGAAGGCGGTTCAATGGCACCGTTCAACTCTTCCATGCCGGCTCAGAAGGGCATTCTCACCGATGAGCAAATCTGGCAGGTGGTGACCTACATCAAGACCTTTAAATAAGATTCAATAAGCGACTATCTGAGATGGGCAAATATTGAATTTGCCCATCTCTTTTTTTTGAACCAGATTCTTAAAAGGGGGTTAGGATAATAAAGTAATGTTATACGAAATATGGCGCGCCGGTAGTTTCAGGGTAAAATTTGTTTTGATGAACAAGTCTATTAAACCGGTTGATCTTTCGACTCTGATCATTCTGCTTGCCGGTTTTATTGTAGTGCTGGGGTTGGAATTAATCCTCAAAGACCAGCCAGGCGGCTGGGCATTCTGGCTCCCGGCTGTATTACTGGCAGGGGCAATTTCCTGGCTGTTTGCAGATTGGTGGATTCGGCGTAAACGCCAGAAGGCCTTGGAGGTCTCCCTGCGGGAAACCCGCAAGGCAGGCGGCGATCTGGAACGCCGCTTGAATGGTATGCTGCGCCTGAATCAAATCTGGCTGGAGGCGCAGACCGAAAAAGAGTTAATCGAACGCTCCCTGACGATTTTCAGTGAAATGACCGGTGCAGTCGGTGTTTCTTTTATGCCGTTTGACGAATGGGGTCAGCCGCTGAATGCTCTGACGCAGGGAGCTTACCCAGCGCCGGTCTTGAAAGCCTGGGCGGAACATTTAAGCGAGCCGCGCGTTCGAAACCGTTGCCGTGTCTGTCAGAAACTGGAAACAACCGTAGGGGAATCATGTCCGTTGTTAGAAGCCCCGTTTGATCAATCGGTGCGAATTTATTGCCTGCCCTTGCAGCGCGAAACTCAAACGCTGGCAATGTTGAACATTTACCTGCCGCCCGATCGGCAAATAGATGGAGAAATGCACGAATTTCTCACCACCCTGCTGCGCGAGATGCTTTCAGCGCTGGAAGTGATCCGCCTGAAAACGCAGGAACAGGCAGCTTTGCGGCAGTCTCATTCGCCGCAGGATTGGCAATCTTCCGCCGAGAATTATGCTCAAAACCTGCTTGACCGCCTGTGTGCGATTTTTGGTTTCAACGCAGCGCGTTTGGAGATCAAGCCATCTCTGCCCCATTTTATGGGGCTGAGGTTGATGGTGGGCAGGGAGGAATGGCTGAATTCACAGGCGGCAGATGATTTGATGAGAGAACGATTGAACGAACTTCGTCCGGCAAACTGCTTTCTAAACGAAGTTTGTATTATAGAAGATATGCTTGTTCTGGAATTGCCCTGCTGCCTGCCGGGAGGCGTGTTGATTGGAATGATTTTGTTCACAACCCGCTCGCGTCAGTCCATTCCGCCAACAAGCCGTGAATTACTGACCATTCTTGCCAGCCAGCTGGCGATGCTGGTGGAGAGTGAACGATTACAGCAAGAGCGGGAATATCGGGTCGTTTTACAGGAACGCATTCGGCTGGCGCGCGAAATTCATGACAGTCTGGCTCAAACTCTGGCCTATCTCAAACTGACGGTTGCCCAAATGCAGACCCAACTGGCACACGGTGAATTACAGCGTCTGGAGCAGATGATTCATCAGTCTCATCAAGCCCTTGCGGATGCTTATCTGGAAACCCGTCAGGTAATTGATAGTCTGCGGTTAAGCCCGGGTGAAGACATGATCCTCTGGCTTGAACCGCTTTCCCGTGACTTTGAGAAAAACAGTGGAATGCGGGTGGAACGAATTTTTCCATCCTCAATTCCAAAGATTGAACCGGAAATTCAGGCTCAATTGTTGAGGATTGTTCAAGAAGCGCTCAGTAATGTGCGCAAACACTCCAAGGCAAGCCAGGTTCGTATTGAGGTTCGTAACTGGAAAGGTATGCTGATTTTGGAAATCAGCGATAACGGGGTGGGATTCAGCGCCGAGGATGTGCCCGAATTTTCCCGGCATGGTTTGCGCGGTATGCGTGAACGAGCCGAATTGATCGGCGCTGATTTTCAGGTCATCAGTAAACCTCAGGCAGGGACGACTATCCGAGTTCACTTACCCTTAAAGCAAGAGGAAACCCCGGTATGAGTGCTTTACCTGTTCGATTGGTTGTGGTAGATGATCATGCGCTTTTCCGGCGTGGTTTAATCGGCCTGATCAATGATTTACCCGGTTTGCAGGTGGTTGGCGAAGCCGGTAACGGGCGTGAGGCAATTCAGGTAATTCAGCAGGAAAAGCCGGATATTGTTCTGCTGGATGTCAACATGCCGGAGATGGATGGCATACAAACCGTTGATCAAATTCGACGGATGAATTTGCCGGTGCGTGTGCTGATGTTGACGATTTCGGAGGAAGAAGAGGACTTGCTTGCTGCTATCCGTTTGGGAGCGGATGGTTACCTGCTGAAGAACGTTGAACCTGACGACTTGCGTAAAGCCATCCTGCGGGTTTCTGCCGGGGATGGGGCGCTCTCGCCCGAAGTAACCGGGATTGTATTGCGCGCACTGGCTCAACAGGGGGAGATCAAGACTCAACCATTATTAAGCGACCGGGAATTGGAAGTGCTGGACTGTCTGGCTGCCGGTCAAACCACCAGCCAGATTGCAGCCCATTTGTTCATCTCCGAAAACACGGTTAAGACCCATGTCCGCCATATTCTCGAAAAACTGGAGGCTTCCAATCGCACGGAAGCGGTCAGTAAAGGCATTCAACTGGGGCTGATTCATAAACGAGAATGATTGGCGGGTGAGCTGAAAATCACCCCAACAGAAAATTGAATTTAACCTGTAAAAAATTGTCCGAGTGTAGATAATCGGACAATTTTTGTGTAAATTATACACGGGTACTAACGGGATTTAAAGTTCAGGGAATCAGGATGAGCCAGGAAACAAGTATGCCGTATCATCGGGTATTGATTGCCTCAGCCAATCCTTTGTTTGGACAGGGATTGGAGAAGATGATTCAGCGCCAGTGGAAAAACCCGCAGCTGGAAATTCGCCGGGTGGATTCAAATGAAGCCGTATTGAATGAAATGCAAAACTGGTCGCCGGATCTGATCATTCTTGATTACGACGATAAGACAATTTCCCGTGCTGAATTTTTACAGGAATTTGTAGCCGGTGATCAACCCATGCAGGTCATGCTGGTTTCGTTGAAATCCAGCGGGGCGGTAGTGGTATATGACCGGCGCACCTTAACGCCTGCTCAGGCGGAGGACTGGTTGAATTTACCAAAGTTTTCACAAGCAACCAGCGAGCATCCCCCCATACAGAGGAGATCATCTATGAAGCATTTTGTAATTGTCGGTGTTCTCATTGCAGTTTTCACCGCCGTGATTTATTTCCTGTTGAGCAATATTCCCTTGCTGCCGATTGCCGCCAGTGTTCAGGCGCAACCGATTGATGAATTGTTCAACCTGCATTTCTTCATGATCTCGCTGTTGTTTTCCTTGATCGTTGTTTTCCTCGGTTACAGTATTGTGGTTTTCCGTCACAAACCGGGTGAGGAAGAAGATGGTGCTTACATCAAGGGCAACAACCCATTAGAAATTATCTGGACGATCATCCCATTGGGCATTGTGATTTATTTTGCCTATCTGGGTTCGGTTTCACTGGCAGAAACGCGGCGGGCTGATCCCCAGGCATTGGAGATCAAGGTTGTCGCCGGGCAGTGGTTCTGGCGGTTTGAATATCCGGATTATGGAATTGTTTCCAATACAATGGTCATGCCGGTTAACAAACAGGCTCACTTGAAACTGACCTCGCTGGATGTGATTCATTCCTTCTGGGTGCCGGAATTTCGCGTCAAGCAGGATACCCTGCCGGGTGAAAATCTGGTGCGTGAATTGCGGGTTACCCCTACCGAACTGGGTGAATTTAAAGTGCGCTGCGCGGAAATGTGCGGCACATCCCATGCTTACATGGAGTCGCCGGTGATTGTGGTCACTCAGGCGGAGTTCGACCAGTGGGTACAGGATCAACTGGCCGCGCTGGGGGCTGACCCGGTGGCGCGCGGGGAAGTCTGGGCACGTAATAACGGTTGTCTTTCCTGCCACTCGGTAGATGGTTCCCCAAATGTTGGCCCGACCTGGAAAGGTTTGTACGGACTGACCCACGAGCTCACTGATGGTTCGGTGGTAACTGTGGATGATGAGTATTTATTAACGGCCATTATCAATCCCAATGCGCAGGTTCCTAAGGGATTTGCGCCGGGGGTCATGCCGCAAATTTATCAGGACACCATTCCAGAGCAGCAAATTCTGGAAATTATTGAATACATCAAGTCGCTCAAATAATCTTCGAGGAGAGGCAGACTTATGAAAGGTATTTTGTCTTACGGAATTTTGCGGGGTTTGATCGGTCAGATCGTTGGCTGGGCAGCCGGCATAGGACTGGTAACCGGCATCCGCGCTTTAATGGGACTGGCATATAAAGCTGAACCGGCCTGGGTGGTGGGTGCGGCGTTAGGGATTATCGGTTTCTTAATTGGCATTGGCGCTTTCCGCGATTGGTTTGCGTGGGCGAAAGGCGAAGAAACTCCCGACCCGGAGGAGATTCATGAAGAGCCGGGGGTCAAACGCTATTTTGGCTACAGCCTTGACCACAAAGTGATTGGAGTACAGTATGCCTTTCTATCGCTCTTTTTACTCGTGGTAGGCGGTTCCTTCGCGTTGATTTTCCGGGTGGAATTGGTGCAAACCGGGATGCAGTGGGTTACCTTAAATTTCTTCAATACCCTGATCGGTATGCACGGCATGACCCTGATTGTATCAATTCTGATGGGCATTTCGGCTATGTCCAATTACGCCGTGCCGCTCTTGATTGGGGCGAAAGACATGGCCTTCCCGCGTCTGAATGCCTTTTCGTTCTGGCTGGCCGTGCCGGCCTCGCTGGTGTTGGTTTCGGCAATTTTCACCGGCGGTTTCGATACGGGCTGGACAGGATACCCCCCGCTCAGCATCCGCGCGCCGATGGGAATGCAGATGTTCTTTGTGGCAGTGTTCTTTGCGGGCTGGTCGTCTATTTTGGGCGCATTGAATCTCATCGTCACCATTTTACGGATGCGTGCTCCCGGAATGAAAATGTTCCGTATGCCGATTTTTGCATGGGCAACCCTGGCAACATCCATCATCGCCCTGACTGCTACCCAGTTGATCGGCACCTCGTTCCAGATGGTCAGTTTCGAGCGTCTGTTTGGAATGAGTTTCTTCGACGCCACCAAAGGCGGAAACCCGATTCTATTCCAGCATTTGTTCTGGTTTTATTCCCATCCGGCGGTGTATATCTTTGTTCTGCCCGGTTTGGGAATTATCAGTGAGCTGCTGCCGGTGTTTGTGCGTAAACCACTGTTCGGTTACAAGTGGGTGGCCATGTCCTCGCTGGGCATCGCCTTAGTCGGTTTTCTGGTATGGGCACATCACATGTTCACCTCCGGTATGGAAGAGTACCTGCGTGTGCCGTTTATGTATTCTACGCTGCTGGTGGCTGTCCCAACCGGGATTAAGTTTTTCTCGTGGGTCGCAACCATGTGGATGGGACGCATTCGCTTCCAGGTTCCGATGTTGTTCATCATCGGAGCAATTATTGTGTTCTTGATGGGAGGGTTGAGCGGCCCGCCGTTGGGTACGGTTTCAACCAACCTGCACATGCACGATAGCTATTTTGTGGTTGGCCATTTTCACGCCACAATGTTTGGGGGATTCATCTTCCCGTTGTTTGCGGCAATTTACTACTGGTATCCCAAAGTTACCGGCCGGAAGATGAACGACCTGTTGGGCAAGATCCACTTTTATATGCTGACGCCCGGTTTTCTGATCATGTCCTTTGGCCAGATGCAGATAGGACTGCTGGGCATGCGCCGCCGCATTGCGGATTATGACCCGGCTCAGGGCTTTGAAACGGCTCATCTCATTATCACCATTGCCGGTTTTATGGTGGCTCTCTCGGTATTGATTTTCCTGATCAATTTATTTGTCAGCGCCAAACGCGGTGAGGTGGTTACCGAGAATGTGTGGCAATCTCGTTCCCCGGAATGGACGGTACTGCCCACGCCCGCGCCGATGCACAACTACCCTCAGCCAATTCGGGTCGTGGGCGATCCCTATGACTACGGTTTGAAAGGTGCCCGATATGTTGAAATTCTGCCCCAGCAGGCAGGGGATTAAGGAGGAGAATAATGCAATCAGCGAAATTGGATGAACTCAAACGAGGGGTGCTGGTCTTTCTGGGGCTGGCCGTTCTGACAGTAATCGAATACTACCTTGGGACACATGAAGCCGCTGCGATTTTCCTGTGGATTGTGGCGCTTCTGAAAGCCGGACTGGTGCTGGTTTACTTCATGCATATCGGGCGGGTCTTTCGCTCGGAAGGAGAGCACTAAATGAGCACACCAGAAGCAGCCCTGACAACCTATAAACAAAAACTGGCCAACAATCGGCTTGGTCTGTGGTTGTTCCTCCTTTCGGACTCTTTTGTGTTTGCGGCGTTGCTGGTGACCCGTTTTTACCTGCTGGGAGACAAACGCCCCCATCTGGAACAGGAACTCGGCTTGATTGTTACTTCGGTGCTGTTGATCAGTTCGTTTTTTGCCAATCGCGCCGAAGTGCAGATTTCCAAAGGCAACCGCAAAGGTTTTCTGAGCAGTATTTTTATCACCATGCTGCTGGGGATTACCTTTCTGGTGGGTGTGGTAGGTTTTGAGTGGCGGCTTGCCCCGTTTGGCCCGGCCGATGGCCCGGAAGGGGCGGTGTTCTTTATGATGACCGGTATGCACGCTTTCCATGTGTTGACCGGTGTCATCTTTTTGTTCATTGTCTACCGCAACGGCTTGAAGGGGCATTACAGCCCTGAAAAGCATTGGGGAGTAGAAGCCGCCGTAAATTACTGGCACTTTGTAGATGTGGTGTGGATTTTCTTCTACCCTGCGCTGTACCTGATTGGAACACTCTGAGATAAACGGGAGTTGGAATGCAGCGGACGGTCTGGCTGGTTTTTGGAGCAGTTTTAGTCGGCTTGCTGGGAGTATGGCTGGTGGCTTTCGCCCGCCCGTATTCCTTTCATGGATCACTGATCGATCCACCAGTTCCTGCTCCGGCCATTGAACTCAGCCGCGCCGATGGTTCGCTCTATTGGCTAAGTGACCAGCAGGGTAAGTTAATCTTATTATTCTTTGGTTACACCACTTGCCCGGATTTTTGTCCCGCTACCATGGCTGAGATGAAGCGAGTCAAGGCCGAGTTAGCCGCTTATGCCGACCTTCTCGAGGTGGTTTTCATTACGGTTGACCCCCAGCGGGACAGCCCCGAACGAACTCAATCCTACGCGGCCGGCTTTGACCCGCAATTTATCGGCCTTTCTGGCAGCGAAGAAGAATTATCGCCGGTCTGGAAGGCTTACGGGGTATATCGCCAGATTCAAGAGGGGCAAAGTGCCTTGGGTTATCTGGTAGATCATTCGACCCGGGTGTATTTGATAGACCCGGCGGGCAATTTGCGCCTGACCTATTCCTACGGAACACCTCCACAAGACATTGCTGCGGATATTCGCCAGATTTTGAAGGAGAAGTAAGATGTCTCCGACGGTGCAGGCAGCCTTACGGCGTTTGTGGTGGAGTTTGCTGATCAGTTCGGTTTTTGCCTTTGTGGTCAGCGAAGTTTCGTATCAACTGGTCAAAGATCGCAGTGAACGTCCGCCCCAAACGGTTGAAATACTGATACCGGCTGGGACGGCGGAGCGCATCGCCAGAGGTGGAGAGGGACCCGCTTTACCAGAAATGCGCTTTGTGGAAGGCGATACCCTGCTCGTCCGTAATCTGGATGAAGTGTCTCATCAATTGGGACCGTTGTGGGTGCTGCCGGGTTCGGCCAGCCGGATGACGCTTGACCGCCCCAGCCAGTACACGATGGAGTGCAGTTTCCAGCAATCCCGTGCTTTGGGGATTGATGTGTTGCCGCGTGCCAAAGCCTCAGACCGGGTGTTTGGGATTGTCTCGATAGGCTTTCCTACGTGGATTTTATTGTGGTTATACACACTGGTGGTTAAACCTCTGCCCGGAAACGAGGTTGAAAACATCGCGGGCGAGGCCGGATAGAACCTTATGATTCGCAAATTGTTGACCCTGCGCTGGATTTTAACCACGCTGCTGGTGCTTGCCGCAGTGATCGTTATGATTCGGCTGGGTTTCTGGCAATTGGAGCGGTTGGAATGGCGGCGTGAGCTCAACCAACGCATCTTGAGCCAGTTAAATTCACCCCCGCTAGATTTGAACCAGAATTTGCCTGTCAGTGAATTGTTTGACATGGAATACCGCACTGTGCAGGTCAGCGGAGAATATGATTTTGAGCATGAGTTTCTCTGGCGGAATCAGGTCTGGGACAATCAGCCGGGTTACCACTTGTTGACACCCATGCGGATTGAAGGCACAGATTGGTTTGTGTATGTAGACCGCGGCTGGATACCGCTGGGAGAAGCAGATGCCAAAAGCCGGCTGCAATACCGCCAGAGTGGTCAGGTTTCGCTGATGGGGATGATTCGGCGGCCGCTGCCCAAACCGGCGATTGGCGGCATGGCCGACCCTCCGCCAAACCCCAATCAACCCGTCCCTCAGGCCTGGAACTGGATTGATTTGGAGCGCTGGCGCACTGAAACCGGCTTGAACCTGCTGCCGGTCTGGATTCAACAGGCCCCGCAGGGAAGCGCCTTAAACCCGCCGTACCCTTCTCTGCCGGAAATCGAAATCACCGAAGGCCCGCATTTTGGGTATGCCTTGCAGTGGTTTGCATTTGCGGCAATTCTGGCAGTAGGCTACCCCTTTTTTGTGCGTAAGCAATTGAAAACAAACACAATTCACACGAGCATGGATGAAGAAGAGACCGTTCATTCTGGGGAGGAAATTTATGAGCACTGAGAATCAACACCTGCGTAAATGGCTATTAACAGCGGCTATTTTGACCTTTATTTCTCTGATGATTGGGTATGGGATGCGGTTTAACCCTGCCGGTCAGGGCTGTACGGATTTTCCGACCTGTTCTGGCCAATGGGTTATTCCCGTTGAGATGGCCGAGCGGGTGGAAATGGTGCATCGTTTGATTGCGGCTTTTGGCGGTCTGGTCACTATCTCTTTGACGGCTTGGATGTGGCTGAGCCGTCAAAGGGATCGGATCAAAATCAGTCTAACCGTTGCTTCGGGATTGTTTCTGCTTCAGGCAGGATTGGGAGTCGGGCTGGTAGACCAGACGGGTTCAGTCTGGCTTGCAGCCGGCCACCTGGCAGCGGCGTTAATGACGTTGGCTCTGCTCAGCGAGGCTTTGATTGTGTCGTTTTTGCCAAAAAATCAAATTAATCGTTCCTCTTCCCCATCTGTTCTGAAGCGCCGCTCACTGGCAGTCCTTTTGCTGGTGTTTGGTTTAATGATTTCGGGGGTCTTAATTGCGCGGCTGGATGCCGGAAGCGCCTGTGCAGGCTTTCCTCTTTGTGGCGGCGGACTGCCTTCCACCGCTTTGGGCTGGCTGGCACTGGGGCATCGGCTGCTGACTTTGCTGGCTGGGCTGGCGGTTGCTGCAACGTATCTGCTGGCGCGCCGCTCCTATTTTGACCATCCGCTTGTGCTGAGTTCTGCCAGTGCGCTGATGGTGTTGTTCGCCGGGCAGGCCTTGATTGGCGCGCTTAAGGTTCAACGGGAATACCCCCTCGATCTGGTGGTCGTTCATGCAGCCATTACCGCAGCGGTGTGGGTGGCAGCGGTGGTATTGTTCACGGCTGCCATGCGGCTCGGAAAAAGCGAAATAGAAGAAAAGCAATCGGCTGTCCTGCCGCGTGTCTATGGGAGAGAACGGTTAAGAGCCTACCTCATGCTGAACAAACCGATCATTGTGGCGCTGCTTTTGGTGACAACCTATGCCGGTATGGTGGTAGGTGGTAAAACGATTCCATCCATAGAGTTGACTCTATGGACATTGATCGGCGGTGCATTGGCGGCGGGCGGTTCCAGCGCGCTCAATCAATATATTGACCGGCGGATTGATGGGGCGATGCAGCGGACGGCTAAACGCCCGATTCCGTCCGGCATTCTCACTCCTGCGGAGGGTCTCGCCTACGGCATCAGTGCCTGTCTGGCAGCGTTTTTCATTCTGGCGGGATATGTTAACCTGCTGGCTGCGCTGCTTTCGGTAGCGGGTATGGTGTATTATGTATTGATTTACAGTATCTGGCTCAAGAACCTGACCGTACAGAATATTGTCATTGGTGGTGGGGCGGGGGCAATACCGCCGCTGGTCGGCTGGGCAGCCGCCACGGGCAGTTTGAATATCCCCTCCCTGTTCTTGTTTGCGCTGGTATTTATGTGGACTCCGCCGCACTTTTGGGCGCTGGCGCTGGTACGTGCCAAAGACTACGCCCGGGCAGGCGTGCCGATGCTGCCGGTCGTGCGCGGCGAAAAGGAAACCCGCACCCAAATTTTTATTTACACGCTCGAACTGGTTGCCCTAACTTTGTTGATGCCGGTTTTCAAGGTGGGCGGCAGCGTTTTCCTGATTTCTGCGGTGGTTTTGGGTTTGTGGCTGATTCATGCGGCCTGGAATGTGCTGCGTAAACCGGGCAACAAAGTGGCCTGGCGCATGTATCGTTATTCCAGCATGTATCTGGCGTTCATTTTTCTGGCACTGGTGGTGGATGTGCTGATATAATTTGCCGCCATCATGGACAATACAATTAAGAAGCCAAAAATTGGGTTGTGGCTGGCCGGATGGCTTGTCGTAATCCTGTTAGGGGTTGACTTTTATAACTGGGGTGAACCTCCACGCCTGATTCTGGGTTTGCCGGATTGGGTCTGGTTCGATCTTGGCTTGATCCTGCTGACCAGTCTGATTTTCGGTCTGCTCAGTCAGCATCAATGGGAGGATGAATGACCATCAAGGTTGTTATTCTCCTCTCGTACCTGATTGTGTTGATTACCTTGTCAGTCATAGCACGGCGCAAAATTCCTCAAACGCCGGAGGGGTATTTCCTCGCCAATCGTTCTTTGGGATTGGTGGTTTTGTTTTTCAGTCTGGTTGCCACAAATTTCTCAGCGTTCTTCTTTCTCGGTTTCGCCGGCGCAGCCTGGAAGACCGGCTTTGGTCAATATGGGATCATGGGAGTGGGTACGGCGCTTGTCCCACTGGCGTTTTTTGTGATTGGGTGGCCGGTGTGGAAACTGGGTAAACAAAAAGGCTACCTGACCGCACCCGAATTGATCGGCGGAGAGTTCAACAGCCGCTTTCTGCGCGGATTGGTGATGGTTGTCATGGTGGTTTTTACCCTCCCATACCTGCTAACTCAAGCAGTCGGTGCCGGCATCCTGCTTTCATCCTTGTTCAATATGGATTTATTAAGGATTGGCGGTGCAATTACCATTCTGGCCGTTGGTGTCACGGTGGTGTTTGGTGGTATGAAAGCCTCGGCCTGGACGGACGTGCTGCAAGGTTTTTTGATGATCCTCGCCATGCTGCTGGCAGTGGTTTTTGTGAGCAGGGGGTTAGGCGGCTGGCAAAGTGCTGGCGAAGCAGCCTTTCTCACCTCTCCGGAGCATTTTTCCCGCCCCGGTCCGGATAATTTTTTTCAGGTAACAACCTGGCTTTCTTATCTGCTTCTATGGACGTTTGTCAATCCATTATTCCCGCAGGTGTTTTCTCGATTTTATACGGCAAAAACGCCCGACTCTCTCAAGAAAGTGACATGGTTATATCCTTTACTGGTTAGTTTTCTTTTTCTGGCGCCGGTAATGATTGGTGTGTGGGCGCGCGGCACATCGCTGACCATTTCCAACCCGGATATGGTCTTGCCAGCTATGGTGCTGAATTATGCACCCGAGTGGGTGTATGTATTTGTGATGGTGGGGGCAATGGCGGCTCTCATGTCCACCGCAGATTCGCAGTTGTTAGCGCTGGCAACCATGTTCTCGCATGATTTAGGGATCGCTCGTAACTCACTTCGGGCAGGCCGGTGGCTGGCGCTGGGGTTGTGTGTCATCATCGCGCTTTTTTTGTTGAGCGGCTTGAATCCGCAAATTCCCATTTTTACTTTGTTGACCCAAACCACTTTCGCAGGTCTGATCGCATTAACCCCTGCCACTCTTGCGGCTCTCTACTTTCCTCAAATTCATAAAGCGGCGCCCATTCTTTCGATTCTGGCGGGAGAGATGATGGTGATTCTCCTGCGTACAAACAGCCTGCCAACCTTTGGCTTTGTGGATGGAATCCTCGTACTTGGGTCAGCTTTGTTGACCCTGTTTGTAGTTCACTTTTTGGAAAGAGCCTTCCGAAGGACAGCTCTGCTCAAGGCGTAGCAGCGGTCAACAAGAGAGTGCTGATTGTTGTAGGTGTGTTCGGAAGAGCATCGGTATACTGATAGAATTCGACTGCTTCCGGGTTTTCGGTTGTTTGAGAGCGGAATTTTTCTGCCCAGCGGTATCCAAAAGACTGGTACAACAATTCAACCTCTACCTTGAAGGGGCCGCTAAAACCTGAAAGAGGAATACGGTATTGGAGGCTGTCTCCGCCTCCCAGAAAGTCCGGGTCGGTGGCTGCCTCACCATATACACCAATATCCGGACTGACCTTAGCCTTGTCGAACCCGCGCGGCAGTAATCGGTTATCTTTCAGGTAGTGCTGAGCCCGCAGCAACGTGGTGGTAACCTTTCCATCCGGGTCGCCGATAATGGGTTCGTAAATCTGTACCTGATCCGGGCTGGTGATGACCTGATAATGCGGCTCAAAGCGCTGCTCGTCAAGGTCATTGTCGTTACCGATGATTGAGCCATCTGCCTGCCAGTTGCCCGATTCAAACACGGTCTTCCCGTTGGCATCTTTTACAATGATGTGCAACCACGCCCGGCGGGAGGGAAAACTGGTGGGGAACTTGTGGCCGGTCAAGACTTCAATATTAAGGTCAATAACCAGTTGATCACCTTCAAGGCTGGCGTTCCCGCTCAGGCGGGCGGTATTTTGTTGCAGTTGCTGCAAAGTCAACAGACGGGCCTGTTCCAGCTGCTCAGTGGTGGCGGAGGTTTTCAAGGCATCCGGGTTGGCGGATAATATTTCAAGCAGGTAGCGGTTTCCGCCAATGAAGGTGTGCTGCATGAAGGGACTGCGTTTGGGACTGCCGGTGTTGGCAACCGGTGCTTCGCCTTCAGCGGCCGGCATGTGACAGGTCTGACAGGAGGAGGATTGGACATAATCTGAGGCCAGCCATTCCAGATGGGGTGTCTGCTCCGGGAAGAGCTCACTGCTCAAATTGCCTTCATTCGTGAAGTAGGGAGTGTAAAGGTTGTGGCAAACGGCGCATAATTCGGATTGGGTTACATGCTCGGATTGAACCGGCTGGTAACCGGCCGCGTTACGCATTACGGTAGCCATGTTCTCGTCAACCGCAAAACGCCCGTAGGCAGCACGTTCGCCGGGTTTTGGTTCTTTTTCGAATAAATAACCGCCGCTGTAACTCTCGCCGGTTCCAAAATTGTTTCCTTGAATTTGATGGCAGAGGGTACAGGAAACACCATCTATTGCCAGCGGATAGAGGGGGTGAGCAGGATTCAGGTAACCTTCAGCAGGCAGCAGGGCAGGGGATTGGTTGTTGAGAAGTGCAGTATGATGGGCCATGCTAATATGACAGACGGCGCATTTTTCCTGAATCGCGAGGGCGTAATCCGCTTTATGAAGCACTTCGGAGCGCACCGAAGCGCGATAATACGGATCGCGGGTACTGTTTGCCATAATCGAAGCGCGCCATGCGCTTTCGATGGAGACATCTTTCCCTGCGCTGTCTTTCAGGGCAGTGTGACAAAATCCGCATTCGCCGGAGGCCGAGAAAAATTCACCGCGCATGCGGGGCAATTGACCGGTTTCCACCACTGCCAATGGGGTAGTTGGAGTGGGTTGCGAAGGTGTGGAAGCCGTACAGGCAGCCAGCAAACCCAACGCAAGTAAAGCGGTGAGAGCAAAAAAACGCACAAGACTGGTTTTCATTTCCCCTCCCTGACTTCTAAGTTCAATGAACCTCTTTTCTGCCTCCCCCCGGAGCCCTGAAAAGAGGTTATTGCAGGCGCAGCAAAATTTTACCATGACTCCACAGTTCTTCTAGCCGGTAGTATTCTCGCTGTTCGGGTGAAAAGAGATGCACGATGACATCCCCCAAATCCACCAGCACCCAGCCGCCCTGTGCATAACCTTCCTTTTTTCCAATCATTTGAAATTCTTTTTTTACATTTTCCAGCACAGCATCGGCAAGGCTTTCAATCATCCGTTCGCTGCTGCCCGAGCAGAGGATAAAGTAGTCGGTAAAGGTGGCAATATCCTGAATATCCATCAAGAGGATATTTTCACCCTTTTTATCTTCAAGGGTGTTGATAATACTGCGGGCAAGTTCAATTGGTTTCAGAATTCACCTCTCCAGTTGATTTTTTTGAATATATTTTATCCATTCAAAGGAAAGTGCGCCAGTGGGGTATAGATTGGCCCGGCGGGTCTTAGATCACTGCGGAATAAGACGAATTGCTTCACATTCATGCTTCCCAACAGGTTGAGCGGTTGGCGGGTGATTGTTTCGCTCAGCAGGGCAAGTTCGCCGGGCGAGGCTTCCCGCCTGACCCGTCCCAAAGTGAGGTGTGGTGAAAACGGGCGGTCTTCACGAGGATAACCCGCTCGTTCGGCTGCGTCTTCTACGGCTTTTTGCAGGCGGAATAAATCCGGCGGAGCCTGCACGCCAACCCAAACGACGCGGGGGCGTTTGAGATTTGGAAAAGCCCCTAAACCCTGAACCTGTAATTCCAGCGGGGGAGTTGCAGCCGCCACCTGGTGGATTTCATCCGTCAGGCGGCTGATCTGCTCCGGCGAGGATTCGCCCAGAAATTTCAGAGTCAGATGAATCGCGTCGGGTTTTACCCATCGTACACAACGTAAACTGCTTTGCTGCAGGTGGTTGAGAATACGTTCCAGTTCTTGCTGGATTGGGGAGGATAATTCTATGGCGATAAAAGCGCGGATTAACATCTCTTACCGGTCAGTATACTGAGAGGGTTTAAGCATGTCAAGTTGGATTGCGGAGAAATAAGGTAAAATGGGGGCAGGTTAATCGCCGGAGGTTTAAGTTTTGAAAAAGTTTATTCGAGATTATCTCATTCTGGCTCTGGTTTCGGGGACAATTATCGCACTGGATCAGTGGACAAAGTTCATCATTCGTCAGAATCTGGCGATCGGCGAGTCATGGATGCCGCTGGAGTGGCTGGCCCCTTATGCCCGCATTGTTCACTGGTATAACCGCGGTGTGGCTTTCGGCCTGTTTCAAAATGGAGGCGAATGGTTTGCCATCCTGGCGATTGTGATCGCGGTGGGAATTATCTACTACTATCCGCGCGTGCCGGCGGAGGATTGGACGCTGCGGGCAGCGATGGGTTTGCAGTTGGGCGGAGCGGTTGGCAACCTGATTGACCGGCTGACGGTCGGGCATGTCACGGATTTTATTTCGGTGGGGACTTTTCCGGTTTTCAATATCGCCGATTCGAGCATCACCATTGGGGTGGTGGTCTTGATTTTTGGGGTCTGGCTGCAAGAACGGCGAGAAAAACAGGCCAAAACCCAACCAAAAGCAGAGGATGAGCATCCTTCAGAACGGGTAAATTTCAGCGAAGCCAATGAGTGAACAGATTGTTCGCTTTGAATATGATGATGCTACTGGTGAGCGGCTGGATAAAGTGCTGGCAGCGCGTTTTCCTGAACATTCCCGATCCCGTATGCAGGGATTGATTCGAGATGGCTTTGTGCAGGTGAACGGGAAGGTAATCGGTAAAGCCGGTTTTCTGGTAGAGAACGGCATGAGCATTGAAGTGCACCTGCCGCCTGTCCAGCCGGTTCAACTGGAAGCTGAGCCGATCCCCCTCACGGTGATTTTCGACCATCCTGAGGTGCTGGTAATTGACAAACCGGCCGGCCTGGTGGTTCACCCGGCTGCCGGGCATGAAAGCGGGACGCTGGTTAATGCGGTGATGGCCCTCACACCCGGCCTTGAAGGAATAGGCGGAGAACTCCGCCCGGGCATTGTTCACCGTTTGGATAAGGACACCTCCGGCCTGATTCTGATTGCCAAAAATGAACGTGCCCACCGTTTTTTACAGGATCAATTTCGTTTGCGGCAAGTTAAGAAGGTTTATCTGGCGCTGGTGGATGGCAAGCCGCCTACCCCGAAGGGGAGAATTGAAGCCCCTATTGCCCGTGATCCGGCTCACCGCAAACAAATGGCGGTTGTGCCTGCCGGAAAAGGGCGGGAGGCCATTACCGAATACTATACGCTGGAAACTTTTCCCCAACATACCTTAATCGAAGCCCATCCTCTAACCGGCAGAACCCATCAGATCCGCCTGCATCTGGCTTTTATTGGCTGCCCGATTGTGGGGGATACGGTGTACGGCAGGCGGAAGATCAGCCTGCCCTTGACCCGGCATTTTCTCCATGCCGCCAGATTGACCATCCGGCTGCCGGGAGAAAAGCAGCCGCGCACCTTTGAGTCGCCCCTCCCCCCTGAATTGGAAAAGATTTTACAGCAGTTGCGAAAATCCTGAAACATCTTCAAATGAGGTTCACAGCATGGAAAAAGTGATTGATTTGCGCTCCGATACGGTTACCCATCCCACCCCTGCCATGCGGCAGGCCATGGCGCAAGCGGAGGTCGGCGATGATGTCTACGGTGAAGACCCGACCGTGAATCGTCTGGAAGAGATGGCCGCCGAGCGGATGGGTAAGGAAGCCGGGTTATTCGTGGCATCTGGCACCATGGGCAACCTGATTGCGGTTCTGGTTCACTGCCAGCGCGGTGAAGAAGCCATCATGGGGCATTTGGGACACACCTTTCTCTTTGAGGCGGGCGGAGTTTCTGCGCTGGGGGGC
>DLXG01000161.1:0-11649 GCA_003448875.1 Anaerolineaceae bacterium | reverse complement strand
CGGAGTTTCTGCGCTGGGGGGCGTTTTTGTGAATACTTTACCCAATCAGCCGGACGGCAGTATTGCGTTGGGCGATCTGGAAAAAGCCATTCGCGGCGCGGATATTCATCAGCCGATCAGCCGCTTGATTATTCTGGAAAACACTCACAATCGCTGCGGGGGAACGGTGTTGAATGCCGGATACACACGCAGGGTGGGGGAACTGGCCCGCCAGAATGGACTGAGGCTTCATCTGGATGGAGCGCGGGTTTTCAATGCGGCGGCTGCATTGCAGGTGCCGGTCAACCAGCTGACCGAACCGGCCGACTCGGTTACTTTTTGTCTGAGTAAGGGTTTGTGCGCGCCGGTTGGCTCAGTGTTATGCGGGTCAAAGGAATTTATTAAGAAAGCGCGCCGGGTGCGGAAAATGCTCGGCGGGGGAATGCGCCAGGCAGGTGTGCTGGCTGCCGCGGGCATTGTAGCCTTAGAGCAAATGACCGAACGACTGGTAGAAGATCACCAGCGTGCCCGCTGTTTGGCCGAAGGATTATTTCAAATCCCGGCTTTGCAGCCAACATTTGGAATGCCGGAAACCAATATGGTGTTTGTATCCTTGAAAGATGAGGTTGCAAAAAACGCCAGTCAGATCGCAGAAGAATTATTCCAACGCGGCATTCGGGTAGGAATTACCGGGCCAAAGACGTTCAGGCTGGTGTTGCACTACTGGATCGGCGATGAGGATGTTGAAAAAACGATTACGGCGTTTAGAGATGTGTTGAGCTAATTTGTAGACAGCAAAGAATTGGCAACGGGTGTCTGCGCTTGAATCTGGTTGCGTCCGCGTTCTTTTGCCAGATAAAGGCGCTGATCGGCAATATCAATTAACTTTTCAAGCGAGTTGGTATCTATTGGGAGACAGGCAATCCCCTGACTGATGGTGGGGGCAGGGATAACTTTTTTATCGCGATCCAGAATGATAATTTTTTGACAGGCCGCGCGGATGCGTTCGGCCACCAGAAAGGCCTGTTCAGGTTGAGTATCCGGCAGAGCAATAATAAATTCTTCACCGCCCCAACGTCCCACCAAATCATCTTTCTTAATATTGTGGCGGATTGTTTGAGTTAATTCGATCAATACTCTATCGCCGGTCAGATGGCCGTAGGTATCATTATATTTCTTGAAGTGGTCAATATCTACCATGATCAGGCAAATGGGTTGGGAGCACACCTGTGCGGTTTGTACAGCCTGTTCCAGCCGGGCGAGAAATGTGTTGTGGTTCAGCACACCGGTCAGGCTGTCCCTCTGTGAGCGGGTTTCTACCTCAAGGTGGTGATAGGCATTATCCAGTGCCATGGCGGCTCGTTGGGCTATGTTTTCCAGTAATTCCAGATCACGCTGGTCAAACGCGGCTTTTTGGTAAGAAGCCACGGCGATGATGCCCAAAACTTCCTTACCGGAAATGAGCGGTACTCCCAGCCACGAAAGGCTGACACGGTTTTTGCCGACCAGTTTGAAGTTGATGTTGAGTTTTTTGCGTTCTTCCGGTAAATCTTGAATTAGCAACGGCTGGCGGCTTTGAATGACCTGCCCGGCCAGCGTACCTTCTAAGGGCACGTTCATGGACGGGAAAAATTCTCCATCATCGTAAAATAATTCTAAATGGACGGTATCGCCTTCAAGTAATCCGAAGTAGTAGGTATCTGCGTCCAGGGCGCTTTGCACGGCGGTTGTCACCATGGTGATGACCTGATGAATTTCCAGAGAGGAAGAAAGACTGCGAGATACTTTATTGATAATCTGCTGGCGATTGATCTCAAATTGCAAAGAGCTTTGCAGCCTGAGCATGGTTTCGGTTGTGGCAATACCAATCAGGGGCAGGAAAAACAAATCAAGGAAGATCGTATCAATTACGTTTTGACCGTTAAGACCGCGTGTGACGATATGGGCAACCGTAGCGCTGGCGAGAAAGATATAGGTGTACCAGCGCTTGAAAATTAGAGAAGAGATAGCGGTCATCAGGATGATACAGGTAAAAGAATACCCTGTCGGTAAGGAGTGGTCCAAAAACTCAATGAAAATGGCCACAATTGTATTGACAGCCAGAATCACCCATTGCCGGCCGGGATAACGGTCTAGTATTGGGATGAGGTGGATGTAAAAAATACCCAGATAGGCTAATTTCAAGATAGCAGTCGCGAGGGCGATTTGATTCTGGGTATCGTTTAGGCCGGCAATAAGAGAATAGGTTAATAAAAAGAGATTGAGAATAAATGCAATTAAGACGGCAGGAAATACCAGCGCCTGTTGTTGTTTGGCGGGAATCGTCAAGAGAGATTTCATCGTTTCAATCGTATTTTCGACCATTATAAAAATTTCTTGAGGTTTATTGCTATACAGTTTGTTTACAATTTATGGAGAGAACACCAAAATCGGACAAAAAATTTTTCATGAAATGAAGTTCAATTGGCACATAAGAAGTGCGACTGGGAAAGCAGGCCTGGCAAACTGCGGTTATAATACACGAGGGAACCATTAACGCTTCAATGGAGGTGCTGAGTTGTCTGAGTGGATCACACTGGCAGAAATTGATGAGGCAGCCGGTTTCATATCGAAACAGGTGCAGGTACAACCAAAGACGGGAATTATTTTGGGCTCAGGGCTGGGAGAACTGGCCGCGCAGGTAGAGGACAGTGTGGTAATCCCTTACGCCGAAATTCCGCACTGGCCGGTTTCCACCATTCACGGCCATGCCGGCCGGTTGATTGTGGGGCGGTTGGAAAACCAGCCGGTCATGGTCATGCAGGGCCGTGCCCATTTTTATGAAGGGTATCCGATCAGCCGGATTGGTTTTCCCATCCGGGTGATGCAGCGCCTTGGGGTAGATGGGCTGATTGTAACCAATGCCGCTGGTGCCATTCATCCGGATTATCTGCCGGGGGATGTCATGTTGATTAAAGATCACATCAATCTGGTAGGTATGGCGGGCATGAATCCGCTGCGTGGGCCGAATCTGGATGAGTTTGGCGAGCGTTTTCCGGATATGAGTCAACCTTATGACCGAAAATTGATGGAATTTTGCCGGCAGGCAGCCAAGGAATCCGGCGTTCATTTGCGCGAAGGGGTTTATGTCTGGCTGGCCGGCCCGTCGTTCGAATCTCCGGCCGAATTGCGCTTTTTACGTACCATTGGGGCAGACGCGGTGGGTATGTCCACTGTCCCGGAAGTAATTGTTGCTCGGCATGGTAAAATGCGCGTGCTTGGCATTTCGGGTATTTCTAACAAAGCCAATCTGGATGGCAGTACGGTGACGACGCACGAAGAGGTTTTGGAAGCCGGTAAAATTCTGGTGCCCAAACTTACGTCTCTAATTCGAGGTGTGCTGCGGCGGCTGAATGCCTGATCTGATGGATGAAGTCTTAAATCCTGCAATTGATTAAAGGCGGAATATGGAAGAAGTTCTCCGCTTTTTAAAAACTTATGAGCCCTGGATTTATCTCATCCTGGCAGGGACGGGTTTTTTTGCCATGCGGCGGATGCTGGCAGCCCTGCAGGAATTGCGTACGGCCGTGTTTGGATTGGAAAAAGAAAGTGCCCAGCGCCGTTTCCGATCATCCCTTTCTATCTTTTTGTTTGTCCTGTTATTGGGCGCTTCAGAATTTGTATTGACCGCTGTGGTATTTCCGGACTTTCCCAATGTTCAGGCCATGGCCACCCCCACGGCGGATCTGCTGGCAACCCCCACGGCTACCCTTTCACCGGTTTTGGTGGAAACCCCTCAGGCAGAAGCAATGGGTATCCCGACTTTGGATGTGACCGATCAGGATGGCTGTATTCCGGGAGTGATCGAGTGGACTTTCCCGAAGGCTGGTGAGACTTTGAAGGGTCTGGTAACCCTGCGGGGAACGGTTAGTGTACCCAATCTTGGTTTTTATAAATATGAATACAGCGAGCAGAATTCTAATTTATGGGTGACCATCGCTGCTGGTGATCGAGTCATTGTGGATCAACCGCTGGGCGGAGAAGGAAGCGGACAGTGGGATACTTCGACGCTGACACCCGGCGATTACCGTTTGCGGCTGGTGGTAACTGATAACGTCAATAATGTTTTTCCGGCCTGTGTCATTCCGGTGAGAATTTCTGCTCCGTAAATCGTGGAGGAATATGCCTGAAATCGAAGTGAGACCTGCTCAGATTAGCGAAATTCCGGTATTAATGTCCCTTGAGCATTATGGGAAGAGTGATTATGTGTGGCAAATGGAGCGTTTGGTTGAAGAAACTCAATTATCGGTTACCTTTCGCGAGGTACGATTACCGCGCTCGGTCAAGGTAGAATATCCGTACAGCATGGAAAGCCTGCCGGAACGCCTGCGGCAGCAGACCATCTTACTCGCCGCGGTCTTGAACGGAGAAGTGGTGGGCTATATTGGTGTGGAAGAAAGGCTGGGAACACGCACCGCCTGGGTTGCGCATCTGGCGGTGGCGGCTCACTGCCGGCGGGAAGGAATTGCCAGTGCGTTGGTGCTGGCAGCCCAGGGATGGGCCGGCCGGAGAGGTTTGCGGCGAATGATTTTGGAAACCCATTCTAAAAATGCCCCTGCTATCCGCATGGCGCTCAAATTGGGCTTTGAGTTTAGCGGTTACAATGATCAATATTACGCCAATCAGGATATTGCCTTGTTTTTTAGCAGTATGTTGAGGTAATGCACCAGAAGGTGATTGAATGGGAGTGTTGATCACCATCAACCAGATTCTCATGGCGGGGGTTGCGATTACAGCCTTCTCGCTGCTGCTGTATTCGCTGACCTTCAACCTGCGAGAACGGGTTGCCCGTTCGTTTGCGATGATTCTGTTTTGTCTGGTGATCATTTACTCGGCCGAATCGCTTGCCAGTGTAGCCCCCCGCCCGGAAGAATTGGAACTGTGGCTGCGGCTGCAATGGGTGGGGATTGTTTTTCTGCCCTCGGCCTATTTGCATTTTTCGGATGCTTTGCTGGCAACTACCGGAAAACCCAGCCGCGGCAAACGCCGCTGGGCAATTCGGCTCTCGTACGGTTTAGCGGTTTTGTTTCTGGCAATGCTGCCATTGGGTTTGCTGGTCGGTGAATTGGCGGTTGATTCCCAACCTGCGCCGTACCTGAAACCGGTTTTGGGTACGGATTTATTCATGCTGGTCTATTTTGTGTCGCTTGGAATGGCGTGGTATAACTTTGTGCGGGCCTTCCGCCGTTCGACTACCAGCACAAGCAAAAGACGAATTGGTTACCTGCTGGTTGGTTCAATTGCCCCTGTGCTGGGGTCATTTCCTTTTTTGCTTTTCTCATCCAATTTTGCCGCTCAACATCGCCTGACCTTTTGGGTGATTTCCGTATTGACCAATTTTCTGGTCGGCGGCTTGGTGGTAATGATGGCCTACTCGGTAGCGTTTTTTGGGGTGGCGCTGCCCGACCGAACCGTCAAGAGCCGCCTTTTCAAGTGGATTTTACGCGGGCCGGTTACCGCCTCGATTACGCTGGCATTGACGACAATTGTCCGCCGGGCCGGGGAATTGTATGGTCTCCCATATAATGCGTTGGTGCCCATCGTTATGGTTGCCTCTATTTTAACGGGCCAGTATCTGGTAACTCTGACTTTCCCGCTGCTGGAGCGCTGGCTGTTTTATGGAAACGACAAAGACGAGATTGAAGTACTCCGTAATCTTGAACAACGCTTGATCACCCGTAATGACTTACGCCAGTTTCTGGAAATGATTCTGGCGGCAGTATGTGACCGGCTTCAGGTGAGGGGCGCTTATGTGGTTGCCTTAAAATCGGATGGGTTGGAGATCCTTGTACGGGTCGGCAAGACCTTTTTTGATGAAGATCAAAACCCGGCTGAACTGGAAAGTGTGATCCGGGCCAATCACCTTGCCTTAGAAATGTTCAACTGGGGGGAGGATATTCTCATCCCGCTGGTGGATCAAAACGAAGAGGGTGCCCCTGATCTGATCGGTTTGCTTGGAATCAGCGGCGCGGCCGGCATGGCTTTGGATGAGGATCAAATTCAGGTGATCAATAATTTCAGCGAACGGGTTTTGCTGGCGTTGAAAGACCGCCGTTTGCAGGAAGGGGTTTTCCGTTCGATCAGTGAACTGACCACCAAGACAGCCTATATTCAGCAGTTACAGGCTGCCGGCCGTTATGATCAGTCCGGTTTATTAAGTGACGAGATTCCGCTGGCAGCCGCAGATTTTTCACAATGGGTCAAGGATGCCCTGTCGCATTACTGGGGCGGTCCAAAATTGACCGAAAGCCCTTTGACAAAGTTGAAGATCGTGCAGGCAATGCTCAACCGTTATGACGGTAATACCTCCAATGCCTTACGGGCAATTTTGCGTGAAGCAATTGAACGGGTCCGCCCTGAGGGGGAAAGGCGCTTTACCGGCGAATGGGTGCTGTATAATATTTTGGAAATGAAGTTTTTGGAGGGGAAGAAAGTGAGAGAAATTGCCATGCGCCTGGCCATGTCGGAAGCCGACCTTTACCGCAAACAGCGCGTGGCCATAGAGGCGGTTGCCAAAGCAATTTTGGAAATGGAATCTCAAAATGGGCACGCCAACGAATTGCCAAAATCGGAGTGATTGATATACAATAAATAAACCTTATTTGTATTTAACGCAGGGAGGTAAAAGGATGGTTGCCAAAAAAACAGAAGCGGATCTGGGGGAACAACAGGCAGATCCTATTGATGAGGGGTGGTGGGCGGCGGTCCTTGCGGATGAGGAATTGTATGCTCCACCAAAAAAAGAATCACCTTCAAGCGGGGTAAGCCAGGGGGTAGTTACCACTACCGATTGGGGGTATGTGCAGCGGATTTTTGAACAGGATGAAATCATTGCTCTGAAAGTGCACGGGTTTAATCGGGGAGGAGTGCTGGTTCAGGGGAAAGGCATCCAGGGATTTGTGCCGGTTTCTCATCTGGTAGAAATGCCGACCGATGCAAGTGAGGAAGAACGGCGTAATATACTGGCGGGATATGTCAATCGGCTTATCCGTCTGAAAGTCATCGAATGTGAACCGCGATGTGAACGGGTTGTCCTTTCTGAACGGGCTGCTCTGGCGGGTGAAGGCCAACGCCGTGCTTTGTTTTCTACCCTTAAAGAAGGTGCGGTGGTTAATGGGCGCATTACCAACATCACCGATTTTGGGGTGTTTGTGGACCTTGGCGGGGTAGAAGGACTGATTCACGTCTCTGAGATTTCGTGGGGCCGGGTACAGGATCCGGCCGATCTTTTAAGTGTCAACCAGGAAGTTCAGGTACTGGTTCTCCAAGTAAATGAGGATACATCACGGATTGCGCTAAGCCTTAAGCGTTTGCAGCCCAATCCGTGGGAAACCTTGGCGGTGCGTTACAAACCCGGTGACGTGGTGCGGGGGTGGATTACTTCCCTGACACGTTTTGGGGCCTTTGCACGTTTAGAGGAAGGCGTGGAAGGTTTAATTCATGTTTCCTCTATCCGTCTGCCACCCCAATGTAAAAATATCCATCATTATCTTAGTATCGGGCAAGAAGTTAATGTCCGCATTTTGCATCTGGATACGGAGCGCCGCCGCCTGGGATTGGGATTAGTACAAACCGAATGAGCCCTTCCAAAAAAAAGGCAGGCAAGTCCCTCCAAAAAACGTTTTCAGAAAACCAGTTTAAGGCCTCATCCCTGCTGGAGGGGGTGGGGCGGGTAGTACTGCGCCTTGAGCGGTATGGGCGCGATATTACGGGCGTCCTGCTGATCTGTTTGGGTTTGCTCACCTTGATGGTCTTGTTGGGTTGGACCAGTGGTTCGTTTATTTCCCCTTACGGTGATTGGTTGAAGCGCTGGCTGGGTGTGGCCAGTTACCCGTTGGCGGTTTTGACTGCCGTTGCAGGTGTGTCTTTATTACGCAGCGATCCGGTGCAAAACCGCCGTTTTCCGCTGGGGCGCATCCTCGCCTGGGAGGGATTGATTTTTACCGTCATGGCATTTCTGGCCTTGCTGGGCGGTGTTTCAGTAGAGCGCGCTGAAGCCGGTCTGGATGGGGGTGTAATTGGCTGGGGACTGGCTTACCTGATGGCTCAGTTTTTGCCTCTGCCGTGGAGCAGCATTTTGCTGGTTTTGCTGGGAGTGTGGTTTTTGTCTTCCGCGACAGGTTTCCATCACTGGGCAGGCAGGCGCATTCAGGGTTGGCTCGAGTCCTTACCGGAAGAACCGCCTGACAAAATTTCATCCCAGCCAGCCGACACAAATGAAATCAAACCGAATCTATCGCGGGAAGAAGGCATGCCCGTGCCGGTGGTTGCCTACCGCCGGGAGGAAAATCTGCCGCCGCTCTCTCTGTTGGCCAACGAAGAAAGCAACGGTCTGGATGAAGAGCGGATTTTAGCGATTGCCCGTCAGATCGAAAAGACGCTGGCAGAGTTTGGCGTGCCCAGCCGCGTGGTTGGATACCGCAAAGGGCCGACCGTAACTCAGTTTGCGGTTGAGCCGGGTTATGTAGAAAAACCTGCCCCGGACGGGAAGATGATCCGCCAAAAAGTGCGCGTGGCCCAGATTTCGGCCCTTTCACGAGATCTGGCCTTAGCACTGGCGGCCGAGCGGCTCCGTATCGAGGCGCCTGTGCCGGGGCATTCTTACGTAGGGGTTGAGGTTCCTAACAGCAGCACAACCATTGTTAGATTGCGCCCCATCCTGGAGTCTCCCGAATTTTTGAAATTGCAGTCGCCTCTGGCAATTGCACTGGGCCGGGATGTTTCCGGACAGCCCGTCGTGGCGGATCTGGCGCGCATGCCCCATCTTCTGGTGGCAGGCACGACTGGCTCCGGTAAATCGGTTTGTCTGGCTTCGATTATTACCTGCCTGGTGATGAACAATTCTCCCGCCACCTTGCGGCTGGTGGTGCTGGATCCAAAGATGGTTGAACTGGCGCGTTTTTCGGGCTTGCCGCATATTTTGGGTAAAGTGGAAACCGACATCGAGCGTATGCTGGCAGTTCTGCGCTGGACGCTGGTTGAAATGGAGCAGCGTTACCGTTTGTTTGAGGCCAGTGCAGCGCGCGATTTGAACGCTTATAACCGCAAAGCCGAACGGCGCGGGATGACCCCTCTGCCGCGCATTGTGGTGCTGATTGATGAACTGGCCGACCTGATGATGTCGGCGCCGGATCAAACCGAACACAGCCTGGTCAGGCTGGCGCAAATGGCGCGGGCAACCGGCATTCATCTGGTCATTGCCACCCAGCGGCCGAGCACGGATGTGGTAACCGGTCTGATCAAAGCCAATTTTCCGGCGCGAATCGCTTTCAGCGTGGCCTCTTCCATCGATTCGCGTGTCATTCTGGATGTCAACGGAGCCGAGTCGCTGCTTGGCAGGGGAGATATGCTTTTCTTAAATCCCGAATCCGGCACACCGCTGAGGGCGCAGGGAGTTTTACTGCAGGATCAGGAAATCGAGCGGGTGATTCACTACTGGCAAGAGATGTTAGCCGATCAGACCGAACAAACCGCGCCGTGGGAGGATCTGGTCAATCAGGATGATGAGGGAGATGATCTGATTGAAAAAGCGATTGAACTGGTACGCCGTACCCAGCGCGCCAGTGCCAGTTTATTGCAGCGCCGTCTGCGAATCGGATTTCCGCGGGCTGCCCGCTTGTTGGATGAGTTGGAAGAAAGAGGAATTGTCGGGCCGGCTCAAGGTGGTGGCAAAGACCGTGAAGTGTTGATTGACCCTCTGGATGATGAACCGGCGGAGGATGATGACTAATCTTTAAAGGGGGGATTGCTTGACAGTTTGCATCAGGTAAGATAGGATACAAACCAGTAAGGCGGCAGCACGATGCCGTATCTGTATCTTTTTATCATGGTGAAGAGTGGTTCAAACCGAAAAACAACCCCAAAAAGGGACATTTACTGACTTTTTACGTGCTCGTTTCAAGGGGCTGCTTGACCCAATTGGAGCCTTCTTTATTCGTTTGGGATTGTCTCCAAATGCAGTGACGCTGCTGGGTTTGGCGGGGATTTTTGCCGCGGCCGTTCTACTGGGGCGTGGGCACTTTTTTTGGGGCGGGGTGGTGGTGCTGGTGATGGCTCCGTTGGATGCGTTGGACGGCACCATGGCGCGTCTGATGGGAAAACCTACCCGCTTTGGAGGCGTGCTTGACTCGGTGGTGGACCGCTTTGCGGAGATCATCTTAATCGGTGGTTTAGTGTTTTATTATTTACAACAAGGCGAATGGATGCCGGTTTTGCTTGGTTATGCGGCGGCCGGCGGTTCGCTGATGGTTTCATATGTCAAAGCGCGTGCCGAAGCGGCTCAGTTCCAGCTGAAAGGCGGTTTGCTGACCCGCGTGGAGCGTTTTCTGGTTCTCATCCCATTACTGCTGCTCGGTCAACCGTTAATTGCTTTGTGGATTTTAGCGGTGCTGGCAAATTTCACGGCTTTACAACGTTTGTGGCTGGTTTATCAACAAAGCCGCAACGAGGACAACCTGCCAAAGGCTTGACTTTAAAATGAGGTGTGAAGAGGATGCCGAATAGTTTTAACATAGGCCCAATTACCATTCACCTGTATGGTGTTATCATCATGTTTGGGGCGATTATGGCCGCCTGGCTTTCTGCCCGTGAAGTAAAACGACGCAACATGAATCCGGATCTGGTTTGGGATATGCTGCCGTGGTTGTTGATTGCCGGGGTGGTAGGTGCCCGTATCTGGCATATTCTGACACCGCCGGCCTCGATGGTGGAGCGTGGAATCACAACATGGTACTATCTTACCCATCCTCTGGATGCCATTGCCATCTGGAATGGAGGACTTGGTATTCCGGGGGCGGTGATGGGCGGCGCGCTGGCGTTGTATATTTACTGCCGCAAAAAAGGCCAGAGTTTTGCCGAATGGACGGATATCATTGCTCCGGGGCTGGCACTGGCGCAGGCAATTGGGCGATGGGGAAACTTCGTCAATCAGGAATTGTACGGCGCGCCGACCAATCTGCCGTGGGCTATTTTCATTGATCCGATTCACCGCCTGCCTGAATTCAAGGATGTGGCATATTATCACCCGCTGTTCCTGTATGAGTCAATTTACAACCTGCTCAACATGGCCTTTTTGCTGTGGGCAGGGCGAAAGTTCAGCGACCGTTTGAAGAAAGGTGATATCTTTTTGCTATACCTGATCATTTATCCGGTTGGCCGGTTTTTATTGGAGTTTCTGCGTTTAGATCCTTCGCCGTTGGCTGGCTTGAACGTCAATCAGATGCTGATGGCGGTGATTGCCATCAGTGCCGCGGTTGGCTTATTCTGGCGCCACCGCCAAAGCAATACACCCCAGCAAACAGTTAGCGGATAAAGGGTCTTAAGCGGTTGAGTGTGTTTGAGGGGATCAATCAATGATTTATGCAGAAAACTTGACCAAGCACTTTGCCGATTTTGTGGCTGTGCAGGGTATCAATCTGGATGTGCAAGCGGGGCAGGTTTTGGCGCTGCTGGGGCCAAACGGGGCCGGCAAAACCACTACCGTACGAATGTTAACCTCGGTGCTGCGTCCTACCAGCGGGATTGCCAGAATTGCCGGCTACGATGTGGTGAACGAGGCAGAAAAGGTTCGTTCATCCGTAGGCGTTTTGACAGAGCATCATGGCCTGTACAGCCGCATGAATGCCGATGAGT
>DLXG01000044.1 GCA_003448875.1 Anaerolineaceae bacterium | reverse complement strand
TTATCGGTGGGGGAACAACAACGGGTAGAAATCCTCAAGGCACTTTACCGGGGCGCTGCTCTGCTCGTGTTGGATGAACCAACCGCAGTGTTAACCCCCCAGGAAGTGGACGATCTTTTCATTACCTTGCGCCGCATGGCAGCCGAAGGCCATGCTTTGATTTTCATCTCCCATAAACTGCATGAAGTACTTGCCATCAGTCAACGCGTTACCGTGTTACGGGATGGCAGGGTCGTCGGAACGCGTCCAACTGCAGGGGCTACTAAAACCGAACTGGCTCAGATGATGGTTGGCCGGCCGGTCATTCTTCAATACGAAAAGACACCGCTCAATATGGGAGAGGTGTTACTGAAGATTGAAAATCTGGTTGTGCGCGGCGACCGGGGTACAGATGCTCTAAAAGGGGTTTCACTGGAAGTCCACAGCGGTGAGATTTTAGGTCTGGCGGGAGTTTCAGGCAACGGGCAGAGGGAACTGGCAGAGGCGCTGGCCGGTTTACGACCGGTCAAATCCGGGCGGATTATCCTCAACGGCGTGGATGTAACCCATGCTTCCCCGTCCGTGAGAATTGCAAACGGTCAATCTTACATCCCTGAAGAACGCATGAAGGACGGGGCAATCAAGGATTTCAGTGTGGCCGATAATTTCATCCTCGAGGATCATGCAAAGCCGCCGTTTTCATCTCGAACCTTCCTGAATTTTCGCAGCATCCGGCAGGTATCCGAACGCCTGATTCAAGAGTTTAATGTAAAAACCCCCACGATTGACACTCCCATCAAAAATCTTTCCGGCGGGAATATCCAGAAAATGATCCTCGCCCGAGAACTTTCCCGGCGGCCCAAAGTACTGATCGCCTCTCAACCAACTCGCGGGGTAGATATTGGCGCATCGGAGTACATCCACCAGCGCTTACTTGAACAGCGTCAGGCCGGCACTGCTACCCTGCTCATTTCCGAAGATTTGGATGAGATTCGCGCCCTTTCAGATCGTATCGCAGTGATCTACGAAGGAGAAATCGTGGGCATCGTAGATGGTAAAACCGCCACCACCGAAGAGTTGGGTCTGATGATGGCGGGCATTCGCGATAAAACGAAAGCATAATAGCCCGGCATATCTTTCCGTCGCGAATTGAACACGAAAGCACTTTAATTTCGACGAAAAATATCGTAAAATATATTCAAGAATCGGTGGTCGGAATCCGGTAATCCACCGGACCGGCGTCGGACCATAATGAGTCCGTCGAAAAGTGCCGCCTTCCAAAAGGAGTCCACCGATCCGATGAACATCTGGCAAAAATATGTCATTCCTCACAGCGTTGAAGAAGCAATCCACATTCTGACATCATCACCCGGTACTGCCCTCCCCATTGGCGGAGGCACAGACCTTTTACTTGAAATTCAGCAGGGACATCACCCGCCAGTTCAAACCCTTGTTGATGTAACCCGTATTCCCGACCTGCTGCGTCTGGAAGAGACAGGGGCTCACCTCTTTATCGGTGCAGCCGTTCCAGTAAAAACCATTACCGAATCCGCGCTTGTTCGGCATCATGCAACGGCAGTGGCTGAGGCATGCGGCCTGATCGGCGGTCCGCAGGTTCGTAACACGGCCACACTCGGCGGCAATGTTGCCCATGCCTTGCCGGCAGCGGATGGGATGATTTCCCTCTTTGCGTTTGACGCTCAGGTAGAAATTGCCAGTCCCAGCGGACGCCGCTTGCAATCCATTCAAACTCTCTTCAAAGGACCCGGTAAGTCGGCCTTAGATTTGTCATCTGAAATCATTGTGGGGTTTTACCTTCCTCTGCGACGTCCCGGTCAATCCTCCGCATTCAGCCGCGTAATGCGTCCACAAGGGGTAGCCCTGCCGATTTTGAACATGGCCGTATGGATGGAACGGGATGAGCAGGTTATCCGTGATATCCACATCGCTTTTGGACCTTCCGGGCCGGTGCCTTTTCGGGCCACACAGGTGGAACAGGAATTGATCGGAAAAACTCCCGATGCGGTAACTCTGCAAAGGGCAAAATCAGCCATCCACCAATCCATCCAGTTCCGCAGCAGTGCCATGCGTGCCAGCGCTGCCTATCGGCATCACCTTAGCGAAGTGCTGTTGGAAGAAGTTATCGGTAAAGCCTGGCAACGGGCGTTTGAGTTGGAGGCAGTATGAACGAACAGAATATGATAACCCTGACTGTGAACGGTCAAACATACCAACTGCCGGAAATACCCGGTGAAATGCTTGCGGATTTACTGCGTTACCGCCTCAAACTGACCGGCACAAAGGTAGCCTGTGGAGAAGCAGAGTGCGGTGCCTGTACGGTAATTCTCAACGGGGAACCGGTTTTATCGTGTTCTTTTCCGGCAGCCAAAGCCAATGGGGCAAGCATTCTTACCATTGAAGGGTTATCCGAAATCCAATCTACCCCCACTGCGGATGGGAGTTTGATTCCCCTGCACCCCCTACAGCAATCTTTCATTGAATACGGCGCAGTCCAGTGCGGTTTTTGCATCCCCGGTCAGATTATGACCTCTTACGCATTATTGCAGCGCAACCCAAACCCCAGTGAAGACGAGATCAAATATGCCCTGAAAGATACGCTTTGCCGCTGTGCAGGCTATCCCAGCATTATCAATGCCATCAAGGCGGCTGCCAAAACAATCCAAACGGGTCAGCCATTGCCCACTCCACAGATTGACTCTTCCACTCATGCTGGCCGCTTCGTTGGAACAATCCAGCCCCGCCCAGATGCAGTCGCCAAAGTGACAGGGAAAGCCATTTACACAGACGATATCCAGTTTGAAAATATGCTTCATGCTCGTGTTAAGCGCGCTGGAATCCCTTCGGGTATTTTGCGGAGGATAGATGTTGAAAAAGCACGCAAACTGGACGGGGTAGTTGCTGTTCTGACCGCCGAGGATATTCCTGGCGAGCATTATCATGGGCTGGTCATTCCTGACTGGCCGATTATGGTCGGTATTGGCGAACAGATCCGCACGGTTGGTGATGCGCTGGCAATTGTGGCTGCCGAAACCCGCCAGATTGCCACCCAAGCCCTCGACTTGATTGAAGTAGAAATTGAACCCCTTCCCGTCATTGATCACCCCATCAAAGCAATTCAAGAAGACGCCCTGCGGCTGCATAAAAACGGTAATCTTCTCAAGCATATTAAGGTCCGCAAAGGGGATGTGGAAGAAGGCTTTGCACAGGCCGATGTGGTACTGGAACACACCTATCACACGCCTATGCACGATCACGCCTTTATGGAACCGGAATGCAGCATTGCCCGAATAACCCCAGAGGGGCGCATGGAAATTTATGTCGGTTCCCAAATACCCTATTCTGACCGTAATCAAGTTGCCCGTGCGCTGGGTGTACCCGAAGAACAGGTGCGTATCATCGGACAATTGATTGGCGGCGGATTCGGCGGAAAAGAAGACATTGCCGGACAGATCCATGCGGCTTTACTGGCACAAGCCACCGGCCGGCCGGTTAAGCTGTTGTTTGACCGGCACGAAAGCCTGATTGTTCACCCCAAACGCCATGCCACTCAAATTCGCGTAAAAATTGGCGCAAAGAAAGACGGCACCCTAACCGCAGTTGAAACGGAATTATTTGGTGATACCGGAGCGTATGCCTCGCTGGGTGAAAAGGTGCTGACCCGTGCCACTACCCATTCATCCGGCCCTTATGAAGTACCGCATGTCAAAGCCGATTGTTACGCCATGTATACCAACAATCCTCCAGCCGGTGCTTTTCGCGGCTTTGGGGTGATGCAATCGGCTTTTGCGATTGAATCGATGATGGATACGCTGGCCGAAACCCTCAATATAGATCCCATCGAATTACGTAAGAAAAATGCCCTGCGGGTTGGCAGCGTCACCAACACCGGTCAGGTGCTACGGGAAAGCGTTGGATTGATGGAATGTATTGAAAAAGTCGAAGCCGAGATGCGCCGCTTGAGCGGTGGAGAACCATTTACACCCAAATCGGTCGAAGGCGCACCGCATCTGGTGCGGGCGTGGGGTTTG
>DLXG01000082.1 GCA_003448875.1 Anaerolineaceae bacterium | reverse complement strand
GCCGCCGCCCAGCAGCAGCAGGCGCAGCCGCGGGTTGTGGCGGGCAGCCCGCGCAAAGCCGCGCGCCACTACATCCACCCCGTAGAGCGGCTCCCACGTGCGCAGCGAAAGCACCACAAAAGCATCCTGCCAGCCGCGCCGGGCGCGGAACTCATCGGCCCGGCCGGGCTGAAAGCGGGTTAAATCCACTCCCCACGGAAACAGCACCACCCGCTGGCGCGGAAAGCCGAAGCCGGCCGCTTTTTCCTGCACGGTGCGGCAGTCGGCTGCCAGCACGGTGGTGCGCCGCAGGGTGAAGCGGGTTACCCAGCGCATCCACGCCGAGCGGTCGGCATCCAGCAGCACATCCGAACCCCACGACATGCTCACCAGCGGGCGAAAACCGCTCAGCGCCGCCAGAAAAGCCGCCGATTGGATCGGCCCGGCGTGGATGACATCCGGCTGAATGCGGCGGATGACGCGCTTCAAGTCCGCCAGCAAGCGCGGATAATCCCGCCACGCCAGCGGCCGACGCCCGCCCAGCCATTGCACCTGCTCAACCTGCGGCGGCAGGGGACGGTCTTCCAGCTGGCGGGCTGACCGTTCCAGCCGCAGATAATAAATGGTGTGCGGCGTCTGCGCCAGTGCGCTCAAAAAGCGGTGGTCGTGGGGCGTGTAATCGCGCGAAAAGTAGAGAATCTTCAATCGCCCAAATCCGTCCAGCGAATTTCTTTGCCGTGCGGCAAATCGCGCAGGGCTTTCGTGCCGATCACACGGTCAATTTCGGGGGGCAAAATGGCGCCCGGCGTGGCGGGACGCAGCACGTCAATCATCTCGCGGGTGATCACCTCACCGGCGCGGATGTCGCGGGCCGCCCGCAGGCAGCGCCGCTGCAAAATGACCGTTTCTCGTTCATTATCGGCTACCCGCTTGTCGCCATCGCCCAATGCCATTTCCAGTTCACGCGTGCGTTTGACCATTTCTTCCCACGCAATCGGGTCGAGCGCAAAGGCGTGATCGGGGCCTTCACGGGTGTTGTCATCGGTGAAGTGCTTTTCGATCACTCGAGCCCCCAGCGCAACCGCCCCCAGCACGGCCGCATGGCCGGGCGTGTGATCCGAAAGTCCCAGCACCACGTTGGGGAACATGGCACGGTAGGTTTTCAACACATTCAGATGCACGTGTTTGAAGTTTTCGATACTGCCGGTGTAGTTAGTGTTGCACTGCATCAGCACCAACTGCGGATTATGCGCCAGGACGGTATGGACAGCGCGCTGCACATCGCCAATGTTGGCCGCGCCGGTGGCCAGAAAGACCGGCTTGCCCTTGCGGGCGATGCGCTCAATCGCTTCCAGCCAGTCAATATCGCCCGAACCGATTTTATACACCGGCATGTGCTCATCGAGGAAGTCAATCGCCTCGAAGTCATACGGGGCGGAGAAGTAATCAATTCCCACCTTCTCGCAGGTTTCTTTGAGTTCATACGTCCATTCAAAGGGAATGGAAGCCGATTGATACACCTCAAACACCGTGCGCTTCCAGCTGGCCTGATGCGATTGCTGCGAACCGAGCGCCTTGAAGCCGTAATCTGAAACGATTTTCGGCGCGGCAAAGTTCTGGAACTTGGCCGCATCAGCCCCGGCCTGCTTGGCCAGCCTGATCAGGTACTTGGCGCGTTCCAGACTGCCGTCATGGTTGGCGGCAATATCGGCCACAAAATAGGTGGGATGATCATCCCCGATCAGACGATTTCCAATTTTGATCTCCACAGACATCTTACCGTCTCCTTCTTTTCAAAAATTCAAACGATTATGCCACACGGCCATCCGCCAGCGAGCGAATCTGCTGGGGATAACCGGCCAGAAACAATTGATAAAAACGATCCAGTGCGGCCGCCTGCCCGGGCGGCGGTTCGCCCAGTGCGGCGGCGAGTTTATCGGTGCGTAAACGCAAATTGGGTGAGCGGCGCGCCACCAGCCCGCCTTCCATCACAGAAACCGGCTCTATCAGGCTTTCATCCAGCCCAAAACGGCGGGCGATACTGACTCCAAATGCGTATTTTGACTGGCACTCACTGCTGACCACATGATACAACCCCGCCGCGCCTTTCTCCACCAGCCGTAATAACAGATCGGCCAGCTGAGTGGCTTCCAGCGGGCAAAAAATCACATCGGTAAAGCCCTTGACCGCCCGCCCCTGTTTGAGGTTGTAGTAGAAGAATTCGCCCAGGCTGCGTTGACCAGAGAGACTCCAGCCGTAAAAATTGACCCGCGCCACCAGCGCCTGCGGGCAGGTCTCCAGCACCTGCTGTTCGGCCTGCCACTTGGTGCGGGCATACACGCTCAACGGGTTGGGCGTATCCTCTTCGGTGTAATCGCCGCGCTGGCCGTCGAAAACGGCATCGGTGGAAAGATGCACCAGACGGAAACCATGCCGCGCCGCCAGACGCGCCAGCCCGGCCGGCAAGGCCACATTCACCTGATAGGCGCGCTGCGGGTCATGTTCACACTCATCCACATTAGCCAGCGCGGCGCAGTGCAGCACGACTTCCGGCTCGCTCTGATCCAGCACGGCTTGCAGAGTTTCCGCATCACTCAGGTCGGCCACAATTTGCTGAAAGGGCGGATTGTTCAACGGGTTGCGGTGAACCACCCCGCTGACCTGATGGTCGGCATGGTAACGCAGGGCAAAATTCAAGCCCAGCAAGCCGCTGGCACCCGTAACCAGAATGCGCGTCATTCCAGCGTTCCCTGTTTGTAGGCTTCTTCGATCGGACGGATAATCTCACGAATCTTTTCAATGGTCAGCCAGTCGGTGTTGGTATTGCTGGCGTAACGGAAGCCATCCGGCAGGGGTTTGCCGCGGCTTTCCCACTCCCGCCCAAACCAGAGCGATTCGGCCGGCTGCACCACATACATATCCTCCAATTCCACCGTCGTGCGCGCCTCATCCTCCGAAATCAGCACCTCGTGCAGTTTTTCACCGGGTCGGATTCCGATGGTTTCAATTTCAGCGCGCGGGGCGACCGCCTTGGCCAGATCCACCACTTTCATGCTGGGGATTTTCGGTACAAACACTTCGCCGCCCAGCATCTGCTCGGCACAACGCAGCACAAACCGCACCCCCTGTTCCAGTGAGATCCAGAAACGGGTCATGCGCTTGTCGGTGATGGTGATCACGCCGTTTTCGCGCTGTTTGAGGAACACCGGCACCACACTGCCGCGGCTGCCCACCACATTGCCATAACGGACACAGGCAAAGCGGGTTGCCATGCCGCCAGCGTAACTGTTCGACTGGATGAACAATTTTTCGGCGGCCAGTTTGGTTGCTCCATACAGGTTAACCGGGTTGACGGCTTTATCGGTACTGAGAGCAATCACACGGCTCACGCCGGCATCCAGGGCGGCGTCAATCACATTGCCGCTGCCGAGGATGTTGGTCTTGATGGCTTCCATCGGGTTGTACTCGCAGGCCGGCACCTGTTTGAGCGCGGCGGCATGAACGACCACATCCACCCCGTTGAAGGCGCGGCGCAGGCGGTCTTTGTCGCGCACATCGCCGATGAAGTAGCGCAAGCGCTTGTCATCAAATCCGGCCTGACGCATCTCGTGTTGTTTCAGTTCATCGCGGCTGAATACGATCACCTTCAGCGGACGGTATTCATCCAGTAAAATGCGGATGAACTTCCGGCCAAATGAGCCGGTTCCCCCCGTTACCAGTACGACTTTATCGCTCCAATCCATTCAGGTATCCTCCACATCCGCCCGGCGGGCGGGTCATCATCCTTTCGGTTTGTGAATCACAATCAGGGGATACTGCCCCTTTTCGCCAAAATAATGCGGGAAACGTTCTTCCAGCGCGTATAACAGGCGCAGCCACAACCGTCCGGCTAAAACACGGTGAATCACGGCGCGCAGAAAGCGCACGCTGACACTGCGCCACACCCAGATCTGGGGCTGCAAATCAGCCAGTTCGCGGCGCAGCCAGACGGCATCCAGTTTTTCCACAAACGTGCCGGTTGCCGTTGATTTAGTGCTGGTGACCGCTTCGCCACCGTTCACGGGCACCGCTTTCTCCCTGCCGCGCAGGCGGGCAATCCACTTGCCGGTCTTTTCCATCAGACGCACCAGCCAGCCCAAACGGCGCATGAGCGGCGAATCGGTCCAGCCGTTGACCACCGCCAGGCTGCGGCCGGGGTTCAGCACGCGGTACAGTTCAAAATAGGCTTTTATCTGCTCGCCAAGTGGCAGGTGATGCAGCGTGTGCAGAGAAACCACCCCGTCAAATGCCTCACGGCGGAAAGGCAGGTTGGCGACATCCGCAACCACATACAAACCGTGCTGGCCTAACCGCTTGCGCGCCTCCCGCAAGGCGAGAATGGAAATATCGGCACACACGCGGTAACGGTAGCCCTGCGAATAGGTCAGATATTCGGGATACTGAACCGGGCCGGAGCCGGCATCCAGTAACAGATTGCCCTGCGGGGCGATATGACGGTTAATCCGCAGGTGGCAGCGGTGAATGTACTCCCGCGAAACCGGGCGCAGGTCTTCGTAACGTGCGTTTTGATACAGGCCGTCGCCGACAGTCTGCCAGCCGACCTGATCGTAAAATTCACGCACCTTCTGCTTGACCTGCGCTTCGCTCATCCAACCATCCCTTTTTCAGGATTTACCGCCGTTGTTCTTGATGTAATCCCAGTTGACCGGTTCGCCCGCCAGAAAACGGAACGAGCGCCGGTAACCTTCACTTTCGCTGCCGGTCAGGGCGGTTTTCAAATCGGTGTTCTGATAATCCTCCCACAACCGCACCAGATGCCACGGGAAAGGCTGGGGGTAGTCAAAGAAGAAGCGGTAGGCATACTGCCAAGCCTGATTAACCTGCTCACGGCTCAAACGGTATTCTGCCGGGTTTTCCAGTATATGCCCCAGCAGTTTGAAGTAGGTCACCCATGAATCCGGGTCGTAGGTAAAGCCGCGTTCACGGTAATGGGTTTGCCCGGCCACCACCACCGGCAGGCCCATCATCGCCATTTCGAGGCCGACTGTGGTGGTATATACCAGCCCCACATCGGCCACCTCAATCAAATCGTAGGTGTTGATTTCATCGCTGGCGCGAATCAGGCGGATGTTATCCGGCAGGCGGGGCAGGACTTGCTGCACCACATCGGCCATGGACTGCCCGTGAGTCAACACCTCGCCGGGATGAACCCGAATGACCAGCTGCACATCCGGCCGGCCGATGAAGTACTGCACCGTGCGGCTGATCCACTCCGCCATGGATTTGGAAAAGACCTGCCGCCCCAGTGTCAGACTGTCACCCAGCACGTTGGTGGCCAGCAACACCACCGGGCGCTGATCCAGCCCCAGTTTGCGGCGGGCCTGTTCCCCGCCTTCGGCGGGTTTGCCCTGCCACAGCCGGGCAAAGTTTTCCCACATCGAAGCGCGCTGGCGCGCCATCATCAGACTGCGCATCCGTTCCAGTTGATCCTCGCGCAGGGGCTGGTCTTTGCTGGCTTCCCACAACTTGGCGGTATCCTGCCGCATCACTTCGCTGTTATACGCCAGCCAGATGCGCTGGCGCTGATCGCTGAACTCGTAAGTTACCGCCGGCAATTTGAGATGACGCGCTACCCGATATACCACACCCAATTCCTGAATGGTGCCGTTGGGGACAATGACCACATCCGGGCGGTTCTGACGCAGGTAGGCCAGCACGGCCTGGGCAATCTCGCGGTTGCGGTTGAAGCGCAGTTTGTAAATCTCCGACTGTGGGTCAATTTCTTCCACCTGCAGGGTGTACTGGGCATCGTAAGTGCTGACTTCCTGCACGGCGGCGGCTAAATCGGCCGGCAGAGGTGTGTAGGGAGCGCGTACCGAGATGAAAGAGACCGAATCCATCAGCGGACGGGCTTCTTCCAGCACCTTGCGGGCGTAGGCATTCTGCCGGCGCAGGTCAAAGCGGTTGATGTCATTCTGCCAGTCGGCGTAAGGCAGATAGCCCAAGGTAACTTTATGTCCCTGCGCGGCCAGCGCCATGCCCACCAGCGCGGCATGTTCAATCCAGTAGTGCAGGGTAGCAAAGATGAAAATCTTTTTACCGGCCGGCGCATTCTGTCGCAGTTCGGCTGCCTGAGCGGCAATTTGCGGCAGGTGGGCCTGCAAATTGCGCAGCGAAAAACGCGTGCGCAGCGGTTTGCCGCGCTGGCGCACCAGATAGTACAACTCGGCTGTGAAGGGGATATTTCCCAGAATCCGTTTGATGGTGTCTTTTCCAGATGGTGTCATAAGTCAAACCGCCTCAATTTTCCATTCCAAACGCGGGCGCACTGCGCCCAAACGGGTTTCCGGCCATTGGGTACCGGGTGCGCCGGTGGCATCCACCGTGAAGGTGAGCGCCTGTTCATCTTGAAAATAGCGGCGCACGCGGTACGAACTGGCGTTGATTCCAATCACAAAGCGGCCTTCGTTCAGCAGGTCAGCCGGCAGAGTGCAGCGGCTGAGGTAATGACCTGCCGGGCGAACGGCCAATCTTTCAAATACCTGCGGGTCGTCCGTATCGAACGAGGTAAAAATGGTTTCGCCGCGCATACTCATCAGGTAAATACCCACCCGCAGACCGGTGATCGGTGCATCCAGTGCGTATTCCACCTCGATGGTATTGGTTTCCGCCGAGCGGATGGAGTTGACCACTTCGCCGCGCGGGTTGCGCAGGCGCACAGCCAGCGGACGGAAGGGCAGGGCACTGGCGGGTACCTCATCGGCTTCCCAGATGCGTTCACCTTCGCGGGCAAAGCCGCGTGAAAGGTAGTAATCCACCGCCTGCGGGGTGGGGGCGCGCAGCGCCAGCCGCCCTTTTTCAATCACCAGCGTTTCTTCCGTCAGGCGCAGGATGGCCGACATGTTGTGGCTGACGAACAGCACGGTGCGCCCTTCGCGGGCGACATCGCCCATCTTACCCAGACACTTGCGCTGGAACTCGGCATCGCCCACCGCCAGCACTTCATCCACCACCAGAATCTCCGGTTCCAGATGCGCCGCCACCGCAAAGGCGAGGCGCAGGTACATACCGCTGGAGTAGCGTTTGACCGGCGTATCAATAAACTGCTCAACTTCGGCAAAGGCGACAATTTCATCGAACTTGCGCTCGATCTCGCTGCGGCGCATGCCCAGAATCGCCCCGTTGAGAAAGATGTTCTCGCGCCCGGTCAATTCGGGGTGAAAGCCGGTGCCCACTTCCAGCAGCGAGCCAACCCGCCCGTGAATTTCGGCCTCGCCTTCGGTGGGCTCGGTGACCCGTGAGAGCAGTTTTAGCAGGGTGCTTTTACCGGCGCCGTTGCGCCCGATCACGCCCAGCACCTGCCCCTGTCTGACTTCAAAGGAAACATCCCGCAAGGCCCAAATGGTCTCATGGGATTTCGCTTCACCGCGCCTGAAAAGATTGCCCAGCGATTCGCGCAGGGTGCGGTAACGCTGCTCGTAGAGCGCGCCAAGGCGGTATTGTTTACCCAGATGACTGGCTCGAATGGCAATATCGCTCATATCATATCCGCAAAGATGCGCTCCATGCGCCGGAAGTAAAACAGACCGGAAACGAACAAAACCAGCACCACCCCTGCCGAAACCAGCATGGAAACATCCGGCGGGTTGGTGCCGAACAACGCCCAGCGGAAGCCCTGAATGACGCCGACCATCGGGTTGAGGGCGTAAACCGCCTGCCAGAAGGGGGAAACCGTGATGACCTCCGCCGAGTAGACCACCGGCGAGGCGTACATCCAGGCCGTCAGCAGGAAGGGCACCATGTGCTGCACATCGCGGTACTGGACGTTGAGCGCCGAAAGCCACAACCCGACCGCCAGCGCGGCCAGCAGGGCCAGCAATAAAAAGAGCGGCAGCCACAACAGGCGTGCGGTGAACGGCACACCGAAATACAGCATCATGGCAGCCAGGACGATAAAAGAGAACAGGAAATCCACCAGCCCGGCTGCCACTGCCGAGAGCGGGATGATCAGGCGCGGAAAATAGACCTTGGTGAGCAGGTTGGCGTTGGTCACCAGACTGACGCTGGCACGCTGCAGTGCGCCCTGAAAGAACTGCCACGGCAATAAAGCGGCAAAGCCAAAAATGGGGTAAAACTCATTCGGGATGCCGCTGTCGGGCTTGACGCCCAGAAAGCGGTTGAAGATCACCGTAAAAATGACCATGCTGAGCACCGGCTGGAAGATCGCCCAGCCGATGCCGAGCAGAGCCTGTTTGTAACGGACTTTAATATCCCGCCAGGTGAGGAAGTAAACCAGTTCGCGGTAGAGCCACAGGTCGCGCAGGTTGATGTTGATCCAGCCGCGCACCGGTCGGATGTAGGTCACGTTGGTGTTGACTCGTTCTGCCATACGCGTTGTTCTTTCAACCGGCGGGGGATTGACCCGCCGTCCTTTCCTCAAGCCTTCACCGGGCGGTGCTGACGGTACCACTCAATCGTCCGGCGTAAACCCTCTTCAAAGTTCGTCTTGGCGCGAAAGCCAAAATACTTCTCGGCGCGGCTGATATCCAGCGCCCGGCGCGGCTGGCCGTTGGGTTTGCTGGTATCCCAGATCAGTTCGCCCTCAAAGCCGGTCAGCCGGCGGATCAATTCGGCCAGATCGCGTATGCTGATTTCAAAACCGGAGCCGAGGTTGACCGGTTCCGGGCCGTTGTAACGCTCGGTGGCCAGCAAAATACCTTCGGCAGCATCTTCCACATAGAGAAATTCGCGCGTCGGGCTGCCGTCACCCCACACTTCCACAGTTTTCTGGCCGCTTTCCTGCGCTTCGATGCACTTGCGGATCAGCGCGGGGATGACGTGCGAGGATTCGAGGTCGAAATTATCACGCGGGCCGTAGAGGTTGACCGGCAGTAAATAAATGGCGTTAAATCCGTACTGCTGGCGGTAGGCCTGCGCCTGCACCAGCAGCATCTTTTTAGCCAGCCCATAAGGGGCGTTGGTTTCTTCAGGGTAGCCGTTCCACAGGTCATCTTCCCGGAAGGGCACGGGAGTATATTTGGGATATGCGCACACGGTGCCAATGGCCACAAACTTTTCCACCCCGCGCTTCCAGGCCTGATGCATCAACTGGACGCCCATCATCAGGTTATCGTAAAAGAACTCGGCCGGGTGCAGGTGGTTGGCGCCGATGCCGCCCACATGTGCGGCAAGGTGAATGATTACATCCGGGCGGGAATCATCCAGCAGACGTTGGACATCCTGCGGTTGAACGAGGTCGTATTCGGGATAACGGGGGATGAAAATCTCTCGCGCCCCGCGCTGGCGCAATTTTTCGGTCACAAACGAGCCGAGAAAACCGGCTCCGCCGGTGACGCAAACGCGCCGGGATTGCCAGAAGTTGTCAGGGGTAGAATTCACGCTGTCTTATCCTCCTCGTGGCGAATGAGTATTTTCAAGTCCTGAATGACCAGCAGCGGTACGGTGGGGTCATCCACAATGGCGATCCCCTGCTCCAGACAGGTCAGGCGGCAGACATCGGCCACATCTCCATCGCCGTTCAGGCGGACGGCGGAGTAGCCCATTTTTCGTACTTCTGTCAGTGTCTGAATCATGCGGGAGCGTACCAGCCGGTACAGGTGAAAGGAATTTTGAATGTAATCCAGCGTCAGGCGGGCGCGCAGCGCCAGACCTTCGGGGGTGATGATATAGCGTAATTTACGGCGCTCGACGCGCCGCACCTTGACATATCCCTTGGCTACCAAACGTTTGAGATGCCAGTTGATCGTTCCAACCGCTACACCCAGCTGCGCCGCTAAAGAAGCCTGAGTGGCATCCGGATCCTGTTCGATTTTTTCGAGGATGACAAGGTCGCGTGTTGATTCGTTCGAAAGTTCGGCCATGTTCAAAATTCAGTTGTTGAATTATAAACCGGCACAGGGTATCGGTCAAGGGCGCTCCCCCGAACCAGAGGCATTAAAAACGGCTGCAGAACCGCGCTGCAGCCGTTTTTAACCAAATGCTAATCTTTCTTAATCTTGTCTCACGGCAGGACGGGTTGAAAAGCGGCATCCAGCTGGCGGAAGTTGATCACTGCCAGACTGGTGCTGCAATCGTTCAGCATGGTAAAGTTGAGCGGCTCGGTCAGCGGCTGAGCGGCCAGATCAAACAGCTGCAGCCAGAAGATGCCGGGCGCAACCCCGTTGTGCAGGGTCACTTCATAGCCGCCCGGGCCGTAGGCCGTCGCCAGACCGGTAAACCCAAGCGCGTCCACACTCTGCCCGGCCACATTGCCGACCACCGAAACGATGATACCGTTCAGCGGGCGGCCTTCCTCGTCGAACACCTGACCGGCCACACCCATCCAGCCGCAGGGTGGTTGGGGATGGGCAAAAGGCGGGGCAAAGACGGGCGCTTGCTGTAAGGGGATGAAAGGCGGCAGGGCCGGCTGCGCCTGAATCTCAAGGGGGGGTTCAGGCGTGGGGGTAGGCAGCGGTGTGGGAGAAGGCAGAGGCGTGGGAGATGGCGGCGGCAGGGTGGGCAGAGAAATGGTCGGCAGCGGTTCGGGTGTCGGCTCCGGCAGCACGCGGCAGGCCGAAAGAAGCAGGGTCAGGCAGAGGAGGAGACAGAATCGTTTCAACATATTTCCCCACGATGAGTGTTTGGTGGTTTAATTATAGGGGAGAATGGCGGAAAAAACGGCGTTAATCCGAATTGGATTTTGGTAGGACAAACATAATAATGTCTGAACGAAAAAAAACAAACAACTTGTAAAATCATGAGAATCTGTTATTTTGGCACCTACAGGAAAGATTATTCCCGAAATGTAATAATGATTACTAGCCTCAAGAAAGCTGGATTTGAGGTTATAGAATGCCACGAACCTTTATGGGGAGATATTGAACATAGAGTAAATCTAGTAAAGTACGGCCCTAGTTTTAGTTTCATTAAGGATGTTATTCGAGTTTATTCCAAACTTTTCATCAAGTTCTACAGATTACGTAAGTCAATCGATTTAGTTATTGTTGGATACCCCGGTCAATTTGATATTTTTCTGGCATGGTTTTTAGCAAGAATAACAAAAAAACCACTCATATTAGATTTTTTCATGTCTATATATCTAATATCAAAAGAAAGAAGACTTGATAAACGCAACCCATTAATTGTTAGCCTGCTCAGGTTGATTGAATTTATAGGGTTAAGATTGCCTGATATGGTTATACAGGATACAAATGAATATAAAAAATGGTGTGTTGTTCAATATAAACTTAGTTCAAACAAAATTAGGTTAGTTCCTACAAGTGCAGACGATATTTTCTATAAAGAAAGGAAAAGAATAAAGTTCAACGGAAACGAAATGACTGTTGTTTATTACGGTACATTTATACCGAATCATGGAACTACAATCATAATAGAAGCCGCAAATATTCTAAGCCATTACAAGCAAAAGAATATTAATATCAAATTCATAATGATTGGAAGTGGGCCGGATCTTCAATTATGTAAAGACTTAGTTAAGAAATATCAATTAAAAAATGTAAATTTTATAGACTGGATGGCGAAAGAAGACTTGATCGAATATATATCTCTTGCTGACATTTGCCTAGGAGCCTTTGGCTCCACGCCTCAATCCCTCATGACAATCCACAATAAAATATACGAATGCCTGGCTATGGGAAAACCTGTTATAACAGGTATATCACCTGCAACTAATGAAACATTCAATAATTTTGAGGATATAATTCTTTGTCAAAGAAATTCAAAGAGTTTGGCTGAAGCAATTCTTACATTATACTTCAACCCAGACTTACGAGAAAAACTATCAAAAAATGCTCAAAAGTTATTTGCTGAAAAGTTTTCCACATCGCAAATTAGCAACTTGTTATTTAGATATATAAATGAGATAACGAAATAGGAGTTATGCCTTTGAAGTTTAGTATCATCATACCTACGCTATTCTCAAAGACATTACCAAATACAATAAGAAGCCTAGAAGAACAAACTTTTAGTCAAAAAGATTTTGAGGTAATTATTGTTGGTAAAGACGACTTTTCTTTCCTAGATAAAAAAACTCACACTTTTCCAATCACTGTAATTTCCTCTGAAGTTCCTCTACCCCCCTCGAAAGGGAGGAATCAGGGCACAAAAATTGCAAAAGGGGAAATTTTTGTATTTCTTGACTCCGACTGCCTTCCACGAAAGGAGTGGTTAAGTCTACTAGCAAAACGATTTGAGGATCAAACTATTGCTGTGGTTGGTGGTGGTGTAAAGTTTATTGAATATAGTTTTTGGGATACCGCAGATAATTTTTCATTTTTCCACGAGTTTCTTGCAACCAACCCACCCGGTCGAAGAATTGAATTTCCCAGTCTTAACTTAGCGATAAGACGAGAAGTTTTTTTATTGAGTAACGGATTTGATGAGAAATACCCGGCACCAGCAGGAGAAGATTTTGAACTAACGAGACGAATTACGAAGCTTGGATATGTTTCATACTTTGATCCAGAAGCATGGGTCGTTCACGACTCCCGTAGGGACTCTCTTTCCAAAGTATGGAGTCATGCCAAAAAATTGGGTTACTTCACGACAAAAGGTAACCTAATACCATCTTTTGCCAGAAACACGTATATTATACTTTTGCTAAGCCCCATTATTGCATTCGCCATTACAATTTATAATTATCTAACAACTCCCAATTCTCTTCGATTTATCAGGTATGGTATTGGGGTTTATCTTTCAAAAGTTGGATGGCTATTTGGTTTAGCCAAGTCACTTAGGTAAGAAAGGAAAAGCATGGATAGACCAAAAATATCTGTTGTAATTCCTTGTTATAATCGGCAATCTATTATTCCTTTAGTTATCCAAGGATTACTCTGCCAAACAATTAAGCCGGATGAAATAATAGTTGTGGACGATGCCTCAACAGATAATACTCTTCAAGTACTAAAAGGGTACAATATAAAAGTTATTAGCAATAAAAATAATCTCGGTCCAGCGGCATCTCGAAATCGTGGATTTCTCAACAGTCAGGGTGATTTAATAGTTTTCATTGACTCTGATGCATTGCCAAAGGCCAATCTAATAGAAGTCCTATTGTATGAATACTCAGAAAACAAAAATTACCATAAAAAAATAGGCGGAATAGGGGGGAAGGGAATAGACATGATTGTCAAAACTACAGCTGATAAATGGCGATGTATCCACGCAAAACAAGAATGGGGATTAAAGACGCGCGATGTAAATTACCTATTTGGCTTATGTAGCTCCTATCCTAGAAAAGTACTCGAGGAGGTTGGGGGGTTTGACGAGTTTTATCGTTTTGCTGCAGGGGAGGACGTGGATTTGGGTATCAGAATAAGACAAAAAGGTTATAAACTTCTTTATACTCCACAAGCTATTACATTTCATTATCACAGTGACACTAGTTTCTCTTTATTGCGAATCCAAGAAAACTGGACAAAATGGAACTTGATAGCCCATCAAAGAAACCGCTGTTTGAACTTTAGACAAATTATTGGGCCGATAATCAAACCTGTTCTATTTGTATTAATTGATATATTCAAATATCACGATCCAAGTATTGCATCATTAAGTATGAAAGTCTTTGCTAGAAGACTCTCTGTCATTTGGAATTATTTTCGAACTTTTTAGGTGAAAATTTTGAAAAAAAGTTTCGGAAATTTATTATTAAGATTATTTAGTAAATTTTTTATTATATTTGCCTTATTTTTCCTTGTTTTTTTTATCTATAATAATAAAAATGACTTCGAAAACTATATATATCAAATTAATTGGAATTTTGCTATAATGGCATCTATTTTGCATTTGCTAGCTATGACTACTCAAACTCTTGGTTGGTACGTGCTAGTACGAAAATTAAGCCCTAGTTTGAGTTTTGTCTTTCACGCACGTGTTTATACAAAATCTCTCGTTTCGCGCAGGATACCCCTTGGGTTATTGTGGAATATTGGTGGGCGATTTGCCGAATATGAGGAATTTCTTCCGAAAAAAACTCTTTCTGTTCTATTCTTTGCAGAATATTTGCTAATTGCCAGTTCAGGAGCATTTCTCCTCATTCTTGTTTCCGTTATTTTCCCCTCATTAATTCTAAATTATAGGGGAGATACTTTACTAACGATTAGCACCCTCTTTTTAATTGTATTGGTCTTCACTGCAATAATTATAAAATTGAGAAATACATCAGTTAATAGCATTAGATCATTACCTCCACTCAGTTTATCGCTTTCTTTTTTACTCTTCCTAGTAACATGGATCATAGATGGTATGAGTTTACACTTAATTGTTATGTCACTAAATTTTCAGATTGGACTACTGACAACATTGAGTTTTTCATGGATCGCTGCTTTCTCATCCTTTTTTGGTCAATTCCTACCATTCAACACCGCATTCAAAGAAATAACTCTAGTAGTGATGTTTTCTCAATGGATTCCACTTGCGGCGAGTGTATTTATTGCTATTTTTCAAAGAGTTATTCACACTATTATCGAAATCTTGATGGCATTCCTCACCATTTCAATAAGCCATTTTTCAACCTCATTACAGATAACCCAAAGGTAGTATTGAACTTATTACTGGGATAACCTAATATACAAAAAATAAAACGTTACACACATAATCCTCTTCTTGTGGAGAAACAAAATGATCAAACAAAAGTTCTCACTTACAACACTTACAATTATTGGTTTAATTTTTCTGACGCTTATGATGAGCTCAATTATGCCTGTAAGTGGCCAATACAGTGGCTACGCAGCTGGCACAGCGTATCAAGTGGTAAACACTTCCAATACCTCGTCAACAATTACTATTAGGTACTATGATCAGAATGGTAATCAAGTAACATCTCGCGAATTCAGAGATGTTGAACCAAATGGGTCAAGGTTGGTTTTAGTTCCTAGAGATGAAACCAGTCTAGGTAGTGGTAGATTTTCTGCAGTAATCCAATCTACCGGTGAAATTGCAGCAACTGTTAACCAAGAATTTATCCAGGGAGGAAATGTAAATCAACCTCAGCCTCCCTTTGCAAGTTATTCTGCCGCTTCAGGTGGTGCAAAGTCTGTATTTCTGCCCGGAATAATGTTTAACTATTTTGGTTATTACACGGAAATTGCAATTCAAAATGTGGGTGATGGAGATGCTACTGATGTAAAGATTGAGTATATTCCCTCTGTGGTGAACGGTATTCTGGTTGGAAGAAGTTTCACAGAGTCAAACATTCCAATAAAGCAATACGCATCGGCATTCAGAAGTCAAGAAAATCTTACACAATTAGGGGCACCAGCTGGAAGTGGTATATTTTCAGGGCGTTTCTTTGGTAGTGCCGTGATAACCTCTTCAAAGGATATAGCGGTTGTGGTCAATCAACATAATGTAAGTCAGAAAAAAATGTTTGCATACAATGGTGTGTCAAGCGGATCAAGCCGACTTGTTTCCCCAACTGCTATGCGCGGGTGGTACACATATTATACTGCTCTGACTATTGTTAATATGAGTGAGTCGCAAAAAGCCTGCGTCCGCTTAACCTACTACCCCGACACTACAATGGCAAGCTTGATAAGAAGAGTGGATGGATCATCAAGTCTTGTTCCAGTAGCGAAAGAGTTTGTAATTGACCCTAAAAATGCCCTGCTCCGTTACGAGGAAACGATGCTTCAGATTCACAATCTGATCTAAAAGCGGTTTATTCAAGATTTTCTGGATCTGTCATCATAGAATCCTTCAATGGAAATGTAGGAGGAGTTAGCTGTTCTCAACAACCATTGGCGGCGGTTATGAATGTTGAAGCCCAAGCTGGCGCAAACTCAAGGAATCAGGCAGGGGCGTTTAATGTAATCGATGTCAACTCGGCTACTAGCAAGATTATAGTTCCAGTAGTTCTTGCAAACTATTACGGGTACTATACAGTAATAAATCTGGCTAATACAACTTCCACCCCTGCAAATTGCAATATCACATACACTTCAGCCCCTGGTTCTACAGCGGGTACAGGCATCTCGAAAACTTACACACGTGGGCTTCCTCCTAATGGGGCAATCATGATTTACGAAGGAAATCCGATTAATCCAGACAGTCGTAGTGATATAAATCGTGATCCGTTCTGGAGAGGCTCAGGGACGATTACAAGATTCATTGGGTCAGCTGTAATTGAGTGCAAAGATAGCTCCAATAATCCTGTCAAGGTTGTTGCTTTCGTCAATGAGGAAGTTGATCGGAATGGTGTTGACTCGATGTACACTTTCAACACAATAAATAAATAAGTTTCTGAATTTAGTTTCTTATTCTGGGAAAGTTTATCGAAAACTTTCCCAGAATAATTTAATTGAAATAAAGGCTCTAATCAAGTGTTCCGTACCCTTATTAAGATACTTCAATTAATTGAATACAAAAAAAGGGAACATAGGGTTAATTTGATGTCAACCTACTTAGCCCTAAAGTTAAATTGCTTTTTTGGCAAAAATACTAGCAAAGGATATGCGCAAAAAATTAAGAATTTCTATATTCACTTTAATAATTATGAGGAATTAATACATCAATTTGAAGAAATTTTCATTCAAGATAATTATTACTTTTTTACAGAAAATTCATTACCAACGATAATTGATTGTGGTGCAAATATCGGTCTATCCGTTCTTTACTTTAAAAGTTTATATCCTAAAGCACGGATTATTGGCTTTGAACCCAATCCATTAGCTTATAGATACCTTGAAAGAAATATTCAAGTGAATAAACTAGACCAAGTCACTATATACAATAAAGCGATACATAACGAAGAAGGATTTGTTAATTTTTATTCCGACGATAATTCTCTCCTTTCTAGTGTTGACCCAAAAAGAGCGAAAAGTTCTAGTAAAATATTGGTGCAAACTACTAAGCTCTCTAACTTTATTGAGGATCAGGTAGATTTAGTAAAAATTGATGTTGAAGGCGCAGAGGATTGTATATTGGAAGATTTGTGCGAATCAAATAAATTAATACATGTAGACCAAATGATCGTAGAGTATCACCATTATTTCAAACAAAACGATTATAAGTTATCAAAATTCTTAAGAATTTTAGAAAATCAGAGCTTTGGGTATGTATTACATACCAATCAATCACTCAAACCTCAAAAAAAAGATTTTCAAGACATACTGATACATGCTTATAAGATAAGAAAAGAAATGATGTAGGAGAAAAATGAATGACTAGAAGAATTTTCCTTACTCTATTGTTAGCGGTCGGCATCTTATTAGTTGGGTGCAATACCAAAAATTTATCGGCTCAAACAAAAGAATGTGTTGCCTTCCTTCGAGAGGCCTCGTCATTACATGCGAAAATACAAATTAAATTAGCAGATGTAAGTAGTCATGAAGAAACAATTAATTTCTTAGGATTCCCCCAAGACGCAAAAATTACTAATTACTTTTGGATTGAAAAGCAAAAAAAATGGTTGATTGAAGTTTTATCTCAGGACAATTCGGACATCTACTTATTCAACTGGGACGGAACTGGAATGTATAATCTTACCAATTCGAGCAATTTATTTGAAACAGATTTCCAAGTTTCCCCCGACCAGAGGTTAATTGCTTATTCGGTTTCTGATGGAAGTCTTAATACTTATATAGAAATTTTCGATTTGGACCATAACAAGAAAAATCAATTAGGTCAGGAACATTATCTTGAACGAGCACCACTATGGCTAGACAATCATAATCTAATAATTGAGTCATCAAAGTTAGGTTCTCCTAATATATTTAAGGTGGATATCAATACCAAAGAATGGACAAATATAAGTAACGGCCCGGGTATCGATACCGGAGCCTCTCTATCTAATCAAACCCAAATAATGAGCTTTCTAAGTGACAGATTAGGGGGTTGGCAAGTATTCATTTATGATTTTCAGGAGCAAAAAATTACCGAGCCGGTTGGTGTCAATAAACAAGTCTCAAGCGTGAGCATTTCTCCCAATGGAAAATTCTTGATCATGAATATAATTGAAAACACCAATCGTAATTCTGTAGTTTTATATAATATAGAGAACCAAATCCAAACAACAATAGTTCGCTTAGAAAATCCCATCCTGAATTTTCAATGGTCATTGGATAGTAAAAAAATCCTGTTTAATATCTTACAAAAACAAAACTATGATATTTTCATGTTTGACATCGTAACGAACGAGTTAACTAACCTAACCAACAGTGCTACTAATGAATTTGGAGCAAGGTGGATCTACATAAATGACGACAATAAGCTTCTTAGATTTCTTGAAACTAGGCAATGAAAGTTCCTATCATTTTAGGAATATTCTAATAAAATCCTATATTTCTACTTTTGGTCCGCTAGGAATTAACGCAAAAATCAGGTCATCTCATCTGATAAATGCTATTTACCGTCATGAACGGATTACAGGTTATAAGAATCTAAAAGTTTTAGATGCAGGATGCGGCTTGGCTTACACTGATTTTTTCCTTGCAGGTAAATATCCAAATTGGAAAATCAAAGGCATTGATGCAAATACGGAAGTAATAGAGAAAAATGTAAAATTATCTAACTATCTAGGCTTAACGAATCTTGAATTTGAAAAAAAATCAATT